>CACYHZ010000048.1:8826-9486 GCA_902774345.1 uncultured Bacteroidia bacterium
TAAAAGCGCTTGTTCACGATGGGCTGGATCTGGAAAGTGCCCTTAGGGGCGCTGGCCAGAGACTTGTTCACCATCACGATATCGAAGATATTCCCTTCGCCGCGGTAATACAGGGAGCTGTAGCCGGCCTTAATCATGCTCAGGAAGGGGTCGAAGAAATCTTCTTCCGTGGTTTCCTCGATGGTTTCCTTGCCACGCAGGAACTGGGTCATGGAGATGTCGGTGGGGTTGTCGTTCATATCGCCCATCACCACGATCTTGATGCCAGGGAACTCCTGCT
Organism: uncultured Bacteroidia bacterium; assembly: GCA_902774345.1. Taxonomy (GTDB): domain Bacteria; phylum Bacteroidota; class Bacteroidia; order Bacteroidales; family UBA932; genus Cryptobacteroides. Next base: position 9,107 of record CACYHZ010000048.1, read on the forward strand.
GCAGTTCCATCGCGCGCTGGTAGATGATTTCGGCTCCACGGGGACGAAGGTCGGCGCCCTTGCCGCCCAAACGGGAAGGCAGGTGCGTAACGAAGAAGGCGAACATTTCCCCGTCTATGGTACCACGGACCATCAGAACGTCACGGGTGCGGAAGGCATCCATCTCTTCCTGGGTCCACTGGCTCCAGTCAATGCGGGAAGGCGTAAAGGTGAACGGAATGCTTTCGCTGTCAATCACCTGGAAGATTTCCGGGCGATACAGCAGGCCCACGTCCACGCCGCGGCGGTCCGGGCCGTCGTAGTGGACGATCTGGTAATTGGCCGCAGCGATGGCGGGTTCCGCCACCAGGTCCTCCAGCACGTGCCGGTTCTCGATTTCC
>CACYHZ010000049.1 GCA_902774345.1 uncultured Bacteroidia bacterium
TATCGCCGGTCCGGTGCTCCTGGGTGTGCTGCCCAGCGTGTACGGCTACTTCTTCATCCCCAACTACCCGTCCGACATCGCCACCGTGAACTTCGACCGCAGCGGCACCACCGTCATCGGCAAGTACCTGCTGAACCACAGCTTCATGATGCCGGGGCTCATTTGTGTCACTGTGTCCACTATCGTGGGCTACCTGATCACCAACATACTGTTCCCGGGCTATTTCGCCAGTTTCATCCAATAGTATGCTGGGAACCCTCGTCAATACCGGCTGCATCATCGTCGGATCCGTGGTGGGCAGCCTCCTGAAACGGGGGCTGGGAGACAAGTATCAGACGGTGCTGTACAACGCCATGGGCCTGGCATCGCTGGCCCTGGGCATAAGCACCTTCACCCAGAATATGCCCGAGAGCGAGTTCCCGGTACTGTTCATCCTGAGCCTGGCCATAGGCGGCATCGCCGGAACGGCCCTGGACCTGGACGGACGCACCAAACGGCTCATTGCAAAGCAGGGCGGAGAAGGCCTGGCCAACGGGCTCATATCGGCATGTCTGCTGTTCTGCGTGGGAACCTTCTCCATTGTAGGTCCCATCCTGAGCGCAACCACCGGGGACAATACCTTCCTGTACACCAATGCCACGCTGGACCTGGTCACGTCCATGGTCTTTGCGGCCACGTACGGGATCGGCATCATCTTCTCCGCCGGCATCCTCTTCTGCTGGCAGGGTATGTTCTATCTATTGGGAAAATGGGCAGCCGATTCGTCCCTGCTGCAGGGAACGCTCATCAACGAACTGTCCATCGTAGGAGGCGTACTCATCGTAGCCTCCGGCTTGTCCCTGCTACAAGTCAAGGACTGCAAGACACTCAATTACATTCCAGCACTGCTGGTTCCGCCTGTCTGGTTTTTGGTAAAGGCGCTATTTTTAGGATAGCGCCTATTTTACCATTCCGCTGAAGCCCATAAAGGCCAGGGCCAGGATACCCACGCTGATAATGGCGATGGGCACGCCCTTGAATGCCTTGGGCACATTATTCAGGGCCAGATGCTCGCGGATACCGGCGAAGATAACCATCGCCAGGCCATAACCCAGCGAGGTGGCGAAGGCATAGACCAGAGCCTGTCCCAGATTCAGCATACCGCCGGGGACGAAGGCAAACTGCTTGGTCACCACATTGATGGCCACGCCCAGTACGGCGCAGTTGGTGGTGATCAGGGGCAGGAAGATACCCAGGGCCTGATACAGGGACGGAGAAACCTTTTTGAGGACGATTTCCACCATCTGCACCAGCGCGGCAATCACCAGGATGAACGCGATGGTCTGCAGGAAGGTAATGCCGAAGGGCACCAGGAGGTACTTGTTGATCAGGTAGGTCACCAGGGTAGCCAGGGTAATCACAAAGCACACGGCCATGGACATACCCGAGGCGGTGGACAGCTTATTGGAAACGCCCAGGAAAGGGCAGATACCCAGGAACTGGGCCAGGACGATATTATTGACGAAAATCGCCGAGATGATAATCAGAAAGTACTCCATAGCCTAGTTCTTTTTAAGGTATTTGTTGAACAGGACCATCAGGTAGCCCAGGCACAGGAAGGCGCCGGGAGCCATCACGAAGGCCAGCATACCGTCGTTTCCGCCGATGAAGTTCCAGCCGAAGATACTGCCGGAGCCCAGGATTTCCCGCACCAAGCCCAGTACCGTGAGCGAGCAGGTGAAACCCAGCCCCACGCCGATGCCGTCCAGCGCACTCTCCCCTACGCCATGCTTGTTGGCGAAGGCTTCGGCACGTCCCAGGACGATGCAGTTCACCACGATCAGGGGGATGAACAGGCCCAGCGTCTCATAAACAGCGGGCGTATAGGCCTGCATCAGCAACTGCAGCAGCGTCACGAAGGTGGCGATGACCACAATGTACACGGGGATGTGCACCTTGTCCGGCACAACGGGCGCAATGGCCGATATGGCCATATTGCTCAGCACCAGAACAAAGAGCGTGGCAAGGCCCATGGACAGGCCATTGATGGCCGAGGTTGTCGTCGCCAGCGTCGGGCACATACCCAGCAGCAGGACAAAGGTCGGGTTATTCTTGACCAGGCCGTCACTAATCAGTTTGATTTTACTCATAGTCTTGTCCTCCTGCAATTTCAATATTTTCCACAACTTCGACTTCTTCGGCCGGTCCGACAATTTCGTCAAAGGTAACCAGGGCGTTGGCCACGGCCTCCGCGTAAGCGCGGGAGGTGATGGTGGAAGCCGTAATGGCATCCACGTCGCCGCCGTCCTTGGTCACATAAAGCTTCTTCACGGAAGCGTCGAAGCCCTTCCACTGGTTCATAAACTTTTCGTCGGTGGTGCATTTGGCACCCAGGCCGGGCGTTTCACTGTGCGAGAGCACCGAGGTGTTGTACACCACGCCGTCCGGGGTAACGCCCACCATCAGGCTCAGGTTTCCGCCGAAGCCCACCACGGTGGACAGGATGGCATAACCCACTACCCTATCGCCGTCAAACGCAGTGTAGTACTGATTTTCTTCGTCGAAAACGGAGGTTTCGAAATGCGGCAGCACCTGTTCGATGGAACGGTTGGTCTTTTCGGCCGCCGCAACTTCGATGGGCTCCTTGGTAAGGGCGTAAGCACCGCCCAGCAGGGCCGAGCACACCAGGCAGGTGAGACTCAACACCAGCACCATATTGGTCAGATTGGATTTAACCGCCATAACTACTTCCTCCCGAATTTTTTCTGTTTAAACCACCGGTTCAGCAGCGGCACCACAGAGTTCATGATAAGGATGGCGAAGGAAACGCCTTCCGGATAGGAACCGAAGTAACGGATCATCATGGTCAGGAAACCAATTCCCACGCCGAAGACCACGCCGCCCCAGAGACTCATCGGGCTGGTCACATAGTCCGTAGCCATGAAGCAGGCACCCAGAATGAGACCGCCGGTAAGCAGGTTGAACAGCGGATCGGTGAAACGGTCCGGATTGATTCCCCAGAAGATGAGGGCCGTAACGGCCACCGTCGCAAAGATGCTCAGGGTAATCCAAGGCTTGATAACCTTGCGGACGCACAGGTACACGAAGCCAAGCAGCAAGGCCAGGGCACAGACTTCACCCGAACTGCCGCCCAGATTGGCCAGCAGGAGGGACTTGTAGTCGTAGGCGGCCGTCAGTTCCTGCACGGTAGAGCCCTGCATCAGACCTTCCTGGATGGTGCCCAGCGGAGTGGGACCGGAGATGGCATCCACGCCGAAAAGGCCTTGCGGCTGCTTCCAGGTGGTCATATAGGTCGGGAAAGACACCAGCAGGAACACGCGGCCCACCAGGGCAGGGTTCCAGATGTTCTGGCCCAGACCGCCGAAGGTCATCTTGGCAACGCCGATGGCAACCACCGAGCCAATCACGATCACCCACCAGGGCGTGGTATAGGGCACGTTCAGGGCCAGCAGGATACCGGTAATCACGGCCGACAGGTCCCCGATGGTGGAGGGGGCCTTGAGCATATACTTGGTAATGGCCCATTCCAGCAGCACGCAGGAAGCCACACTCACGCCCAGCACCAGCAGTTCCTGCCAACCATAAAAGATGACGGAGCACAGGACGGCCGGGATGAGCGCAATCACCACATCCAGCATCAGGGACTTGGTAGAGTCTTTGGAATGGATGTGCGGAGAAGGAGATACTAATAACTTGCTCATAGTCCTTTACTTTTTAGCAGCTTCGGCGGCAGCCTTGGCGGCGGCAGCGCGGGCGCGGATGGCACTCAGTACGAAGCCCTTTCCGACGCGGATATTGTCCAGCAGCGGAATATGGGCGGGGCAGGAATACAGGCAGCAGCCGCACTCGATGCAGTCATGGGCGGCATTGGCCTCGCAGGCCTCCCAATCCTGGGCCTTGGAGAGCTTGTTCAGCAGGAACGGCTCCAGTCCCATCGGGCAGGCATCGGCGCACTTGCCGCAGCGGATACAATTGGTCTCGGGGGCGCGACGAGTCTGCTTTTCAGTCAGGAACAGCAGGGCGCCGGTACCCTTCACGGTGGCAGCCTGCAGGTTGGCCACGGCGCGGCCCATCATGGGACCGCCGCTGATGACCTTCGCCGCATCGGCCGGAACGCCACCCAGATAGTCGATGATATACTGCAGGGGCGTCCCCACGCGGACCAGCAGATTGGCCTGCCTGGGGAAGCACTCACCGGTAACGGTAACGGAATTGTCCACGATGGGCTTGTTCTTCTGCACGGCATCGTACACGGCCAGGGCAGTGGCCACGTTCTGGACCACGGCCCCCACGCTGATGGGCAGGGCGCCGCTTCCCACCTGACGGTGCATCACAGCGTCAATCAGCTGTTTTTCACCGCCTTGCGGGTACATCATCTTCATCACCATCACGTCCATGTCGGCATAGCCCAGCTTGGCAATGACCTCACGGATGTGGGCAATGGCCTCGGGCTTGTTTTCCTCGATGGCGATGGTGCAGGGCACGCCACCCATCGCTTTCTGGAGCAGGGCGGCACCCACCACCACCTGCTCACCTTTCTCCAGCAGGGTGCGGAAGTCGGAGGTCAGGTAGGGCTCGCATTCGCAGCCATTGATAATCACGCGCTCGCACTTGGAGCCCGGAGGCGGCGACAGTTTCACGTGCGTGGGGAAGGTCGCACCGCCCAGACCCACGACGCCGCCCAGACGCACCTTGTCGATGATGGCCTTGGGATCGTCAGGAATGGTGGTAATCAGGGTATCGCTGGTGTCGATGCCTTCCAGCCATTCGTCCCCTTCCACGGCAATTTCGATATGGGTGGACATACGGCCGGCCAAATCGGCCCGGGGAGCCACGGATTTCACGGTTCCGGACACGGAGGAGTGGATGAAGGCACCCACGAAGCCACCGGGTTCGGCCACCACCTGGCCCACTTTCACCTTGTCACCCACCTTTACCACCGGCACGGAAGGCGCGCCGATGTGCTGGGCCACGGAAAGATACACGGTAGGAGCGATCGGGAGCGGCTGGATGGCACATTCCCGGGAAATCTTGTTGTCGTGCGGATGGACACCGCCGAGGGAGAATGTATGCTTACTCATCTTTGACCTCCTTCTTTTGAGATATACTCGCTTCCTTTTGAGATACACTCGCTTCGCTCGGTATGACAGAGGTAGCAGCCGCAACAGCTGCCTCTTTGGCTTTCTGCTGACGGACTTTGATACGCTCCTTGATGGCCTCCTTATCCAGCGGCTTGGGGAAATTCACCCCGTGGATGGCGCCGGTCGGGCACATCGCTTCGCATTCGCGGCAAAGTTTGCACTTGGATGCGTCGATGTAGGCCACATTGCCTTCGACCACAATGGCTTCGTGCGTGCAGGTCTTGGCGCAGATGCCGCAGCCGATACAGGCACTGGCGCAGGCCTTCTTGGCCACGGGGCCCTTGTCCTTGTTGATGCAGCTGACGTACATCCGCATGCCGCGAGGGCCCTGGGGACGCAGTTCGATCACGCGCTTGGGGCAGGCCTTCACGCAGGCACCGCAGGCCGTACACTTGCTCTGGTCCACCACCGGCAGGCCGGTAGCGGGATCCATCGACAGGGCGCCGAACTGGCAGGCCGCCACGCAGTCCCCGCAACCCAGGCAGCCAAAAGCGCAGCCCGTGTCACCGGTGTACAACAGCGACTTCACGTAACAGGAGGGGTAGCCGTCGTACTCGTTGATACGGGGACGGGCCTCGCAAGTGCCGTTGCAGCGGACCACTGCTACCTGCGGAGCCTTGGCTTGCACCTCATACCCCAGGATGGCGGCCACCTTGGCCATGGTGTCGTTTCCGCCCACCGGACAGTAGTTCTTGTCCAGGTTGGGGGCCTTCACCGCAGCCTCGGCGAACGCACGGCAGCCGGCAAAGCCGCACCCGCCGCAATTGGCGCCGGGCATGACCTTCTCCACCTCGTCGATGCGCGGGTCTTCCTCCACCTTGAAGCGCTGGGCCACCAGGTACAGGACCAGCGCCAGGACGAGACCCAGAGCGGTCACGACTGCGATTGTCCAGATGATGATGTTTACCATTTGGTTATCATTTAATTATAAAGACATATTCGTTCTTCAGTTTGTCCCGCAGCAGCCACAGGAGCAAATAATACACGGCCACGGCGCCAAGGCCGATGAGGCCGGCTGACACCTCGCTCATTCCGGCGGCAATCAGCCCCAGGATCACGGACAGCATCACCACCAGCGGAATGCAATAGGCCAGCCATACGGCTTTCATCCCCATGGAGGCCTTCAGCACCACTTCCACTTCGTCGCCGACACCATAGTCGATATACGGATCGGTGGGCACATCGACGGTCTTTTCTGACAGTTCCGCCATGCCGCAGATACCCGCCGCGTGGCAGGAACCACAGGCTGCATGCTGCAAGATAAGCACCGTCGTTACCTGCGGGGTTATCTGCACCACTTTCCCTTTATGACTAACGGTTTCTGCCATCGGTCCAAGCTGAGAATTCGTGTTTCAAGCCGCTGTATCCGGTAAGCCAGGCCTGTACGTTGCCCACTTTCAGGGGGACGAAAGCAGCCACGGGAATGCGGTTTTCGTCGGCCGAAAGCCACAGATGCATGAGTTCATCACCGGCAAACAGCTCTCCCTGCACCACGGAACAGGACAGGTGCAAAGCCTTCATCTTCCCCATCTTGCGCACTTTGATGGTCTCCTCCCCGCGGAAGGTGACGGTGACGTCATAGACATCGTCGTCGATGGCGAAATGGATAACGGTTTTGGCCCCCTTTTTATAGCCGGCTTCCCCCAGGTTTCGCATCTTGTACACGAGCGAAATCAGATCGCAGTCCCCTTCCTTGAGGGGCACTTCCAGGTGCTGGGGACCCTTGTTCCCGTAATTGATATCGGCGTGAATCACCTTCTGCTCCCAGTCGAAGTCATACAGGTTGGTGGCCGTATAACTGCCTTCCAATGTATTGCGGGTAAACTGGAGGGGCCGCTGATCCTGTACCCGGACCCAGCTTTGCAGGTCCTCGCGGATCTTGTAGAAAAGATCGAAGAAAGGGGCAGTCTTGGCTTTGCAGTTCATATGGTAGGCCTCCTCTCCCTTGAAATGGAGGGAATCCACCTCCAGAGTAGCCAGCCCGACTTCGGTATTCACCGCACCCCACTTATACATGATGGACAGGGATACTTTTTCCCCGTCACAGTAAGGGACCGCCTCCTGGGCAACGGCGCTGACACCGTGCAGAAGGACGATACTCAAGATAAAAATCCACTTACGCATGGCTTAGAAATCTTGTTGATCATCAAAATTGTACGAGGCGCCTGCCTGCGGCGGTACCGGTTCGTTGGCCGCACTGGCCACGGGACCGCGTTGGGCATATATATCCAGGCTCTGGTCCGGTTCCACGAACTTCACCTGGCCCGCCTTATACTTCATCTCTATATCACAAACCTCGCCATTGCGGTGTTTTGCGATCACAATAATCGCTTTTTCTTTATCTTCGGGGTTATCGCTCATGCCCACGAAGTCCGGCCGGTGGATGAAAATGACCATGTCGGCGTCCTGCTCGATGGAGCCGGATTCACGCAGGTCACTGAGCTGGGGCTTGCCGGTGCCGCCGGTGCGCTGCACGGCGTTACGGGACAGCTGGGACAGGGCGATGATGGGGATGTTCAGTTCCTTGGCCGTAGCCTTGAGGGTACGGGAGATGGCCGCCACTTCCTGCTCACGCAGGCCGCGCAACTCCACCGGGCCCTGCATCAGCTGCAGGTAGTCCACCACGATCAGGCGGACGCCCTTCTGCTTTACCAGGCGCTTGGCCTTGGTACGGAACTCCATGATGGGAATGCCGGGCGTATCGTCAATGTACAGGGGGGCTTTGGACAGGCGCTTGAGGGTGTCTTCCAATTGCACCCACTCGTAGCTTTCCAGTTTGACGCCACCCTTGATTTTCTCTCCGGACAGGCCCGACTCCGTAGTAATGAGACGTTTACCCAGCTGGTCGGCACTCATTTCCAGGGAGAAGACGGCCACCGGCATATTGGCCTCAACGGCCGCATTGCGGGCGATGTTCAGGGCGAAGGCCGTCTTACCCACGGACGGACGGGCAGCCAGGATGATGAGGTCGCTCTTCTGCCAGCCCTGGGTGACGCGGTCGATGGTCGGGAAGCCGGAAGGCACGCCGGAAGGGCCGGTGATGCCTTGCAGTTCCTGCAGGTTGTCCAGCACCGAATTGATGATGGAGCCGATGTCCTGCACATCCCGCTTCACGTTGTTCTGAATGGCCGCGAACACCTTGCTCTGGGCGTTGTCGATGAGGTCGTCCACGTTGGTGGACTCGTCGAAGGACTGCTTCAGAATCTCGTAGGAGGCGGTAATCAGGTCCCGCTGGATGGTCTTCTGCTTGAGGATTTTGATGTAGTACTCGATGTGCGCGGCCGCCCCGCGTGCTCGTTCACCAGGGCCGACATGGCCTCGAAGATCATCCTGTGCTGCGGGTCATAGAAACACGAAGGCGTGAGTTCCTCCATGGACTCGTCGATGGTGGCGGGTTCCACCAGCATGGCACCCAGCACAGCCTCCTCCACATCCAGGGCCTGCGGGGGCTTGTTCCCCATCAGGCTCTCCAGGTTGAGCGGCTGTTCCGGGCGGGATCTTTTACGGCCAGGTTCGGGCATATCGGACTATTCGAAATCGGGGTTGATGATGATACGGCCGCAGTGCTCGCAGATGATGAGCTTGCGGTTGCTGCCGATTTCCACGCGGCGCTGGGGCGTGATGGTGTTGAAGCAACCTCCGCAGGAGTCGCCGTTGTAGATGCCCACCACGGCCAGGTGGTTGTGCACGCTGGAGCGGATGCGCTCGTAGGCGCTCATGGTGCGGGCGTCGATCTTGGCGGCGCAGGCGGCGCGGCGCTCCCGGAGCACTTCCTCTTCCTTGGCGGTCTCTTCCACGATGGTCTCCAGTTCGGCCTTCTTGGCCTTGAGGTCCTCGTTGCGGATGGCCAGGCGGTCCTTCAGGTCGTCCAGGTCGGCTTTCTTCTGACCAATCTCGTAACGGGTGTCGTTGATGGTCTTTTCGTCAATCTGACGGAGCAGCTCCTGGTTCTCGATTTCCTTGTTCAGGGAATCGTACTCGCGGGAATTCTGGATGCTTTCCAGCTGGCGCTGATACTTTTCGATGATGCTTTCGTGCTCGGAGATGGACAGTTTGGCATCGGCGATGTTGCGGTTGTACTGGTCGATGAGGGCCGAAAGGGCGGCGCTGCGCTCCTTCAAGTCGGCGATTTCCTCTTCCAGGGCTGCCACCTCGGCGGGCAGTTCACCCCGAAGCTGGATAATCTTGTCAATCTCGGAATCCGCGGCCTGCAGCTGATAGAGGGTCTTCAGTTTCTCCTCGACGGGCATTTCGGAATCGGCGAAACTTTTCTGCAGCGACACAAAGGTTTCTCTCTGGTCGATGGGGGCCTCCACTTTGGCGGCGGCGGTGTTTTTCTTGGTACTTGCCATAAAAATTATAATCGATTATATTTTTCTCTTTTACACTACAAAGTAGTGGACCGGATTGCTCCTGTCCAGCGCGGCACTTTTGTAGCTTGCAAATTTAGGAAATTTTTTCCGTATCTGGGCTAATAATATGTCCACAATCTCCACTTCGCTCTCAAAATGGCCGATATCCATCAGCATAAAGCCTTCGGGCGTGAAGAAGTTGTGGTAACTCACGTCGGCGGTGATGTACAGCTGGGCACCGGCCCTGAGGGCCAGTTCCGCTTCCCCGCCGCCGCTGCCGCCCAGCAGCGCTACCCGGCGGATGGGCGTTTC
>CACYHZ010000050.1 GCA_902774345.1 uncultured Bacteroidia bacterium
TCTTTCCCAGGGCATCCCGGGCCGTCAGTGTAATACGCCCCTGGCCGAACTGCGCCGGCAGCAGGGAAAGTTTTCCTTCGGAGACCTTCGTGGTCACGCAAGGGGCTTCGCTGGCATCGGCCTCAATCGTAAGCACTTCGCCGTCAGCATCATAGAACAGACCTTCCAGGCCGATGGACTTGACGTACTGCAGGCCCGTCAGGAGGGCATTCGCCACCGTCCCCCTCACCTCGGGGGCGTGGTTCTCCAGGATGGTGTAGGTAAGCACCGCCTGGGAAGACAGCTTGCCGTCACTGGCCGTGATGGTGGCGCGGTAGGTCCCGGCCGGGGCATTCTTCCCGTCCAGGCTCAAGGTCCGGTTCTTTTCATCAACGGCAAGCGCCGCCGAGCCGGTCTGGAATGCGAGCGTAAAGGCATCGCCATTGGGATCATAGACCGAGAAATTGATGCGCCGGGCTTCGTGCGCCTTCACCGTTACCTGATCCGTCTCCAGGGTAATCACCGGGGCCTGCTCCTCAGAAGAAGAACCGCCTCCGGCGGGATAATGCTGGACACCATAGTCGAAGGCGGCGAGCGCATCCAGTTTCTGGCCGATGGGCTTGTCCCCACCGATGGTGCTTCCCAGGCCCTTGAACAGGATATCCCGGCAGTTGTCGGCCGTAAAGCCGGGTCCGCCGAAATAGGAAATGATGAGCGCCGCTACGCCGCTGGCGTGCGGACAGGCCATCGAGGTCCCGGCCCAGCCGGTGCCTTCGTACTGGGAAGTACTGCGGCTGCTGGAAACGGTGCTCCAGACGCTGTTGGAGGAGCTGGTCCCCTCCCCGCCCGGGGCAGCGATATCGACCCAGCTTCCATAATTGGAGTAGCTGGCCCGCTTGCCGCTTTCGCGGAACGCGCCCACGGCGATCACCGGTTCGTAGGCGCAGATGGGATCGTAATCTACGCCCAGATCCCCTTCGTTTCCGGCGGCAAAGAACACCAGACCGCCCTTCATGGGCGAATCGGGGAGCTGATCTCCCGTATCTTTGTCACAGCCGGCATATTTCATAAAATAGTCCAGGGCCTTTTTCAGGGACGGAATATCGTTGATGGTCCACCGCTTAAACTGGGCCAGTTCCTCTGCGCTGACCCGCCCGTCGGGCTCGTCGCCCAGGCAACCGTCGGCCGTATATCCCCAGCTGTTCTGGGAAATGACGGCACCGTGGTCAGCCGCCCAGGTATAGCCGGAGAGCATGAGCTTGCCGTCCTCGTCTTTTTCTTCGGCCTTTTCCTCGGCCTGGGTCATGGAGAAAATGGGGATGGACATGAGCCGGACGCCCTGACGACCCAGGGCGGCATCACCGCCGGCCACGCTGCTGATGCCTTTCCCATTGTTGTTCACGGCCGAAATGACGCCGGCCACGTGGGTGCCGTGGCCTTCGCTGGGGCCGTAATTCAGGGTATAATTGTTCAGGAACTGGTTATAGCCGTAGTGACCGCTGCCGTCGTTCCACATATTGGCAGCCAGATCATCGTGATTGTACTGGATGGGTTCGTCCATCACGGCCACCACCACGCTGGGCGTACCCACGGTGTATTGCTGCCACACCTCTTGTACGTGGATATCGGCCGAGGGCGTGGCCGTATTTACCAGATGCCACTGCCGGGACAGATAAGGGTCATTGAAATAGGAACGCAGCCGGGCGGTGCGGTCCGGGGTGGCCGACACCACTCCGCTCATCTCCTGCAAGGCGGAAACGGCCTTGGTGACCGGCTGGTCTTTTGCGAAGTTTACATAGTAAAAACGGTGCAGGCCTTCCCTGCGGTGACGCGCCTCGAACTCCCCGGCATCGGGGAATACCCGCTCCATGGCGTCGATGCCCAGATCCAGCATCAGGGCCTCCAGTCCGGGCGCCTTGGTCACTTCGCCCGCCTCCACCAGCTCCGTGAGCGCATCGTCAAATTCGACAATGGCCCTGCCGGGGACATATGGGGAAGAAACCCCAGGCTCCGAAGGGTTCGGAGCCTGGGAGTCAACGGTTTCCTTCACCGTACAAGCCATGGCCACAAGGGCCAGGGTCAGGTACTTAGCGAAGTTTCTTATAACCATAGCGAGCTTCGTCGGCCAGTTCAATCTCGATGCGCATCAGACGATTGTACTTGGCGATACGGTCGGTGCGGCTCAGGGAACCGGTCTTGATCTGACCGCTGTTGGTGGCAACGGCGATGTCGGCGATGGTGGTGTCCTCGGTTTCGCCGGAACGGTGGCTGGTCACGGTGGTGTAGCCATGACGGTGAGCCATCTCGATGGCGTCCAGGGTCTCGGTGAGGGAACCAATCTGGTTCACCTTGATGAGGATGGAGTTACCGGCACCCATCTCGATACCCTTCTGCAGGTACTTTACGTTGGTGACGAAGAGGTCGTCGCCCACCAGCTGGCAGCGGTCGCCGATGGCCTTGGTGAGCTTCACCCAGCCTTCCCAGTCTTCCTCGCTGAGGCCGTCCTCGATGGAGTCGATGGGGTACTTGGTGATGAGCTGCTTCAGGTAGTTGATCTGCTGGTCGGTGGAGAGCTTGCGGCCGCGAGGATCCTTCTTCTTGCCATCCTTCAGCTGCTTGTAGTCATAGTAGAACTTGCCGTCTTCGCCCTTGAAGCAGAACTCGGAAGCGGCGCAGTCCATAGCGATCTTCACATCCTTACCGGGCTCCAGACCGGCGTTCTTGATGGCCTCGATGATGCAATCCAGGGCGTCGTCGATGCCCTTGAGAGCGGGAGCGAAACCACCTTCATCACCCACGGCGGTGCTCAGGCCACGGCCTTTGAGCACTTTCTGGAGGGCGTGGAAGACCTCGGCACCCATGCGGACAGCCTCTGCCTCATTGGCGGCGCCCACGGGACGGATCATGAATTCCTGGAAAGCGATGGGAGCATCGGAGTGGGCACCACCGTTGATGATGTTCATCATCGGGACGGGAAGCACATAGGCGTTGGTGCCGCCCAGATAGCGGTACAGCGGAAGACCCAGCTCGGCGGCTGCAGCCTTGGCGACGGCCAGGGAAACACCCAGGATGGCGTTGGCGCCCAGCTTGCTCTTGGTAGGCGTGCCGTCCAGTTCGATCATGGCCTTGTCGATGGCGCGCTGCTGCGTGGCATCCATGCCGATGATTTCGGGGGCGATGACCTTGTTCACATTGTCAACGGCCTTGAGAACGCCCTTGCCGCCATAGCGCTTCTTGTCGCCATCACGGAGCTCGAGAGCCTCATTTTCACCGGTGGAAGCGCCGGAGGGAACGGCAGCAACACCAACAAAACCGGAATCAAGGGTAACTTCAACTTCGATGGTAGGATTTCCGCGGGAATCCAGGATTTCTCTACCGAAAACGGATACAATCTGCATAATTTTATTGAATTTAAAGGAATAGGCTTTATATCGCAGCAAATTTACATAAAATATTGCGGATTGTCAACGATTATTCACAAACAGCGACACCCGGTCTGCCAAATAGGCCCGGAGTTCATCCCAGCGGTAATAGGGGCCACTGTATGTGGGCAGGGAACCGAAGCGGGCCTCCTCCCCGTTGAACAGCAGTTTCACCAGGGGTTCGCCTTTCTTTGAGGTATAGAACACCAGCTGCAGATTGGTGGCCATCGGGGAACGGAAGGTCTGGAACACCTGCGCCAGGTCGTCGGGGTTGGAGGGATACTTGTTGAAATCGTCGATGTCCATAATCATCAGGAGGGCCATCACAATGTGGTCGTGGCCGAAGCGGAGGTCGGCACCGCGCTCCCCTGCCGCCAGGCGCTCATCGGCCTTGGCGATGATATCGTCAACGATGGACGAGCAGGGCGTCCGGTACGGGAGATACTCCCGGAAACGCTCGTAATTGTCAATCTCCCAGAGGGTGGCATATTCCTCCCGGGTAAAGAAGTCGCTTACGTCCAGGCGGATGTCCTCCGGCAGGCTGTTCATCCCGCCGACGAACATATACAGGTTGAAGAAGACGTCATAGGGATTCCGGCCGCCCAGCCCCTGATCCGGGTCCTTGAACAGGCGGGAGAGCACCTCCCGGTACTGCGGGAAACGGCGGAGGAAGAACTCCTCGGAGCTTTCGGCATAGGGGAAAATGTGGTCCGGTCCCTGGTATCGGAACGGATTCTTTCCTTCGTTGGGACGAGTGGCCTGGATGTCCGTCTTGCCCTGATGGGCGTAAATATCGGCCTTGGGGGCCTCCCGGGACAGGCTGGCAAGGCAGGAGGACATGCTGATGATGGAGCGCACCGAAGCCGATGAGCAGGCATCGATGCGGCTTCCCTTGCCGAAGGCTTTGGGGAAGGATTGGACCATCGTCTTGGCAATCTGCCGATGCTGCTCCCAGCCCAGTTCGGTCAGGTCCCCTACCCGGTATTCGGCATAGGCCCAGAAGCTGTCCAGCTGGTCCAGAAGTTCCTTTCCATAGGGCGTCAGGTTGTCCTGGTTAGACCCGACGCGGAGCATGTCCAGCAGGACGGTATAGGCCTGGGCCGTATAGGCATAGCGGGAGCCGTGGCGGCCGTAATGGCTGATGTAGGTGGCCTTATAGCCCTTGGGGGCAGGCGTGGAAGCCTTGGGCGACCAGTCGTTGATGCAGTCCAGGCCGGAGGACTTGTACCAATTGGCCAGTACTTCCTCGCGGACATCCGTCTTGGGGGCCTGGGGCACTTCGACGATGCACAGGTGTGAGAAAAGCTTGCGCTCGCCGGCGTGGTCGTACTTCTTGTTGCCGGTGGGATAGTTCACCACGTGGGTGACCGGGTCCCCTTCCCCGCGGACGCAGAGGGTGGTGGATCCGCCGCCATCCATGTTCAGGGCATACTGGGGATGGAAATGGTGCTCCAGGAAACGGGTCAGTTCCCGGGCCGACATGCCTTCGCTGATGCCCCTCCGGCGGCCATCTACGGCGATGAGGAGGAAGTGCCCGTCTTCGGTCAGGGCCACGGCGCTGCGGGGATGACGGACGCCCTGGTGCCGGATGGGATCTTCGTAATTGTAGGACAGCAGCTGCTCGGCGGTAAGGGTGCTGTCCACGAAGGAAGCGCCTACCGGGGCAAAATCATCAATGAGCATCGGGGCGCTGGTAAAGATGTTGTCCCAGTCCGAAGCGGCGTAAAAAGCCCGCTGCGCGGCGATGTCCTTGTCCTTTCCGTCGAAGGCGATGCGGATATTCCGGCCGGAGGCATCGGCATAGACGGCAGCTTCGCTCTTCCAGTTGCGCACCGGCGTCGTCATCACGGTGTCGTAGGGCATGCAGGAATAGTAGTGCCCGCCCACCTTGGCCACCACCGACTCCGGTTCATAGGCTGCGTTCAGCGCGGCCACGGCGCTCTCCCGGCGAAATACGTTGGAGGTGATGCTCTGGTCCGGCGACCAGGTGTAGCGCAGTGCGTAATGGGGATTGTTGGTATCCCAGTCCACGATGAAGACCTGCTGCGGTGCGCCGGAGATTTCTTCCAGGCCGGTAAACATATAATACTCGATGCCGTCGGCCACCTGCTCACGGGTCCATTTTCCGGGTTCGGGAGTCTGTGCCTGTGCGGCAAAAGCGCCCAGCAGCAGGCTCAGCAGGAGGAGGGTTAATCTGCGTTTCATGGCGAAGCTCAATTAGTTGAAGTGTTACTAACTTTCAAATTTAGCCCTTTTTTAGCTTTTTTGCAAGAGACCCACATCCCGGAAAAAAGTGCTATATTTGACTTTGTGAAATTCATTTTCGTATGACCCTCAGGAACTGGTTTATGGCGCTGGTGGTGCTGGTGGCATCGGCAGCGGGTCTGCAGGCGGCAGACAAGGTGTACAAACTGCAGTCCCCTTCCGGGGAGCTGTGCGTGGAAATCACGGCAGGACGGCAGCTCAGCTGGTGTGTATCGATGCTGGGCACCCGGGTACTGGAACCTTCGGCCCTTTCGATGACCTTGTCGGACGGCAGCGTCTGGGGCCGGAACCTTACCTCCGTCAAGGCTGTCCGCAGCAGCGTAAGCCGCGTGGTAAAGCCGGTCGTCTATCGGCAGGAAGCCGTTTCGGATAACTATAACCAACTGATTCTCAAATGCAAGGGCTACAGTGTTGAATTCCGGGCCTATGACAACGGGGCCGCCTACCGCTTCGTCGCCAAGCAGAAGGCGCCGTTTACCGTGCTTTCGGAACAGGCTGAATTCCAGCTGAGTCAGGATGGCATGGGCTTTATTCCTTATACCCGGAAGCGGCAGGATAACTTTGAGTGCCAGTTCTTTACCTCCTTCGAGGCGCAGTATCAGCAGATTCGCCCCAGCCAGTGGGAAAGCGGCCGCCTGGCCTTCCTCCCCATCACGGTGGAAGCGCCCGACGGCATGAAAGTCTGCATCACGGAAAGCGACCTGTTGCACTACCCAGGAATGTATCTTTCCAACGAGGACGGAGACACGGCTCTGGAGGCGGTCTTCGCCCCGTATCCCAAAGTGATTGAGCAGGGCGGTCACAACCGGCTCCAGGGCCTCGTGACCAGCCGGGAGCCCTACATCGCCAAGGCCGAAGCCTGGGAGTCCTTCCCCTGGCGCATCGTCATCGTATCCAAGGAGGACAAGGACCTGCTCTCCTGCGACCTTCCCTGGCTCCTGGGCCGGGATCCCCGGGCGGATGCGGATTTCAGCTGGGTCAAGCCCGGCAAGGTGGCCTGGGACTGGTGGAATGACTGGAATATCTACGGCGTGGACTTCGAGTCCGGCGTCAACAACGACACCTACAAGTACTATATCGACTTTGCCTCCCGCAGCGGCATCGAATATGTGATTCTGGACGAAGGCTGGGCCGTGAACCTGCAGGCCGACCTCTTCCAGGTGGTGCCGGAGATCGACCTTCCCATGCTGTGCCGCTATGCGGAAAGCAAGAACGTGGGTCTGATTCTCTGGGCCGGCTACTGGGCCTTTGAAAAGGATATGGAACGCGCCTGCCGGGAATATTCGGCTATGGGCGTGAAGGGTTTCAAGGTGGATTTTATGGACAGGGACGACCAGGCGATGGTGGATTTCTACCGCCGCGCCGCGGAGATGGCCGCCAAGTACCACCTGATGCTGGACTTCCACGGGGCCTTCAAGCCTGCGGGTCTGCAGCGCACCTGGCCCAATGTGGTGAATTTCGAGGGCGTCTATGGCCTGGAGAATGCCAAATGGCAGCCGGGCGATGACTACGACGCCGTCAAATACGAGGTCAGCATTCCCTTCGTGCGCCTGGTCGCCGGCCCGGCCGATTATACGCAGGGCGCCATGCGCAATGCCTCCTGGGGGAATTATCGTCCCGTGAATGCGGAGGCGATGTCCCAGGGCACCCGCTGCCGCCAGCTGGCGGAATACGTGGTCTTTGACGCCCCGCTGACGATGCTCTGCGATTCCCCCTCCAACTACCTCCAGGAGCCCGAGTGCCTCCGCTTCATTGCCGGCGTCCCCACGGTCTGGGACCAGACGGTGGCGTTGGACGGCAAGGCTGGCGCCTTCGTAGCCATGGCCCGCCGGAAGGGCGACACCTGGTACGTAGGCGCCCTCACGGACTGGAATGCCCGGGAAATGACGCTGGATCTTTCCTTCATCAAAGGAGCTGCGGAAATGGATATTTACCGGGATGGTGCCAATGCCCACCGGGCCGGCCGCGATTACAAAAAAGAGTTACTCCCCTTCCCTTCCGATGGGAAAGTAAGCCTCAAAATGGCCCCCGGCGGTGGCTGGGCGGCGGTGATCAGGCCGTAGTGCTTATTCTGCAAATACGAATGTGGCCGTAACGGGATAGTGGTCCGACACATAGGGGCAGTCCCGGTAGGGCCGGGTAACGCGGGTGAAGGATAGGCAGCGCTGGAAGCCTTTCCAGTAAATGTAGTCGATGGGCGCCGTTCCGCTGACCTTCCCGTAGCCGTGGTAAGTCAGTTCCCGGTCAGTGACCGCAGCCGTTTCGCGGGCATCCTGCATCAGGGCGTTCAGTTCCACGAGGCCGGGATCGTCGGGATAGATGTTAAAGTCTCCGCAGAGGATCATCGGAGCGCCGTCCGGATTCATTCGGCCGATGCGTTCGACAAGAAGGAGCAAGCCCTTGCGGCGGGCTTCCTTGCCCACATGGTCCAGGTGGGTGTTCACGAAGAAGAAGTCTTTCCCGTTCAGACGGTCATGGAGCAGCACCCAGGTGGCGGTGCGCTTGCAGGCGGCATCCCAACCGAAGGAGGGCTCGTCCGGGGTCTCGGACAGCCAGTAGGTGCCCCAGTCCAGCAAGCTGACGCGGGTGCTGTCATAAAACACCGACATGTGCTCGCCTTCGGGCTTCCTGCACGCCGAAAACAGCCGGGCGCTGGTCCATCACCATGGCCGCCGCGGCTTCCTTGCGCTGGTCCCAGCTGTAAGGGCCATCATTCGCCGTCCCGTAACGGATATTGTACGACATCACCTTCACGGGCGGTCCGGCGGTGGTTTGGGCTTGTGGAGCGGCCGGCTGGGCCAGGGCGCAGAGGATGAGGAGCGAAAGGAAAAAGGGCTTCATGCTTTCAGTTGGATCAGACGCCGCTTGAAGGCGGAAAGGATGCATCTTTCCGATACGGGGTCCACGCCGGTAAAGGTAGTTTTAGATTGGAGTTCCTCCAGCGGCATTTCCAGTAAAAGTTTGGCCAGACACTCGTCGGCGAAAGAGTTGGTAACGATGTCTATACCGGAGAAATCGAGCACGATTTTCTCCCCCGAATCCAGCAAGGGACGAAGGTCAGCCCGGATTCTGGCTCCCAGGGAGCGCGTCCCCAGACTATCCCCGTAATCGGAAAACTTGAATACTTTCATCGCTTTACCATAAATTGTTAAGTTCCGGGAAATCGCTATCCAGGAATAGTTCGTCAAATTCTTCGGCAGGATCTGTTCTGTGATCGACAATGAAGGCCGGGTCTACATCGGCATCCGAACGGAGTTCGAAATAAACGATGGCACCTTGCCAGAAGTCTGATTCCGACACGTTCACATCCCCATTGACCGACAAAGTATGGCCACCGGAACGGATAATCAGTTTATGACCGGCAGTGTTGATGAGCCTAGACGTAGAATACAGGCCAAATCCCATACCTTTCCCATCTGAAATCCTGTCCATAATACAAGACTCCAATGCCTGCGGCTCTGTAATGCCGGAAAGGGCCGGATTCTGGGAAAGGGAGGCCTGAATTCCCATCCCGTCGTCGGCCACCAGAATCCTGATGGTTTTGCTGGATTCCGCATAGTCCGTAATCACAATCCCGTTAGGCTTTCCGGAATGGATAATGACGTTATCCATTATCTCGTAGAAGCAGTAGCTCATTCCCTGAAGCAGGCTGGTCTCTATGTCGGGACGCTGGACCAACACCTCTACCAGCCGCCGATAAACCTGCTGAATGTTCCTGTCATCGAACATCTCTATGCAGGGGGCGCTACCGGCGGGAAAGTATTGATGCAGCAGAGTGTCTACGTTCATAATGGCGCATGCTTAATATACAAATTTATATAAAATCTGGCGATTATAGGCCAGTTTATATAAAAATCAAGACCGCTGTCTTATCTTTGTTGGCGAGCGGTCATCGCCTCTCGGCGCGCCGCAATGTTCTAATGTATAACGGGCTTGGTGTCCCAAAATTTGTTATGCCTATGCGACAAGTATGCGGTCTTGACGTCCACAAAGATAGTGTCTTTGTGTGTATTCTCAATGAGAA
>CACYHZ010000051.1 GCA_902774345.1 uncultured Bacteroidia bacterium
TAGAAGAAGTCTGTAAACCCTACAGAACCAGTATCAATGAAAATCAAAAGCATCATAACAATAGCCGCTGCCTTGGTGATGAGCGTGAGCGTAATGGCTCAGGAGCAGCCCAAGGGACCCATCGATCCCGTTCGGATTGGTGTAGCCCTGACTGCCGGCGCAAACAGCCACCTCAGCGTTGCTTCCCTGTCGGGGATGCAGACCTCATACGGAACCCAGGCCCTGTCCGCCGATTGGACGGACAAGGCCCTTGGGCTCGGCATTGAGGGCAGCTTGATCTTCTGCGACCGCTGGAAACTCGATCTGGGTGGATCTTTCTCCAACTGGAACAATCCTCCGTACGCCATCATCCCCGGCACCTATGTCGAGGGTCAGGGCTACGAGCCGGGAGAGATTCCCACCTACGAAGCTGTAGATATGCAGCACAAGCTGAACTACCAGGTGTACATTGCCGGAAGCTACTACTTCCGCATTAAGAAGGTCCCTGCGCTCCGGCCCTACGCCGGTCTGCGCTTCCAGGCCTCCTACGCCGGGAGCTCCCTCCGTGAACAGAACTACCAGGCCATGGGCCGCAGCACCGCTGAGACCTACACGCTGGCCACCGGTATCCTCACGGGTGTGGACTACTACTTCAGCCGCAATTTCTTCGTGGGCATGTCGGTAGAACCGTTCCGCTACACCTACGGTGTGGTGGCCTACCGCCCTCAGGAAGGACTTTCCCTGCTGGCCGCCGATACGCACTTCTTCGGTGCTTTCGCCGCCCCGCAGCTCAAGATCGGATTCCTATTCTAGCGAGTCTATTAAACATCAAAAAGTCCGGACCAGTCCAGCTGGCCCGGATTTTTTTTATAAAAAAGTTTTGACATCCAAAATAAATGACTACCTTTGTGATTAGGTCTGTATAATCAATAGTTACTATTTTTACGTTCAACCTAAAAAACGAACTGAAACACGGCCATTGAATTTATGAAAAGATTCCTTCTCATGCTTTCTGTGCTGGTTCCGCTGTGCGGATGGGCACAAACAACCGAAAACGTCGCGCTGGTGCGCAACGGTAAGCAATTTACTGTGTCCATGGACATTAACCTGGACCGTGAATTAGTAAAACACACCAAAGCCTATGTCCTTACCCCTGTCCTGGTGAACGGTGATATGTCCCAGGAACTGGAGCCGGTAGGCTATTACAGCAAAGACAAATTCTACCACTACGTAGAGGAAGCCGGTGTTTCCAACAAGGAACAGGCTTTCACCAAGGCTGACCTGCCCGTCACGGTGAACTACTGCAAGACCATCCGCTATGAGCACTGGATGAACGGTGCCAAGCTGGTGCTGGTACGCAGCTACGAAGGCTGCTGCGGTGACGCAGACTCCTTCGATCCCGACACCCTGGGCCAGTATGTCCGCGAACCCTTCAACTTCGTTCCCGAATACATCTATGTACAGCCCGAGGCTGAGAACGGCAAGGTCCGTGACATGGTGGACGAAGCCATCGTGCACTTCCCGGTGAACAGCACCAAGCTGAACAACAAGTACCTGGAGAACAACGACGCTGTGGGCCGCATTCAGCAGGACATCGACGACGTAGCCTCCAACCCGGACTTCGACCTCAAGAAGGTTTACCTGAACAGCGCATCTTCTCCGGAAGGCTCCTACAAGCACAACGCCGAGCTGGCGGAAGGCCGTGTAAAGGCTATCCGCGACTACATCGCCGACAAGCTGGACATCCCGGAAGAGACCTTCGTTCTGTCCACCACTCCTGAAGACATGGACGGCCTTCGCGCCTACATCGCCGAGAGCAACCTCGCCGACAAGGACGAACTCCTGGCCATCATGGACAGCGACAAGGAAAATGACGCCAAGGAAGCCGAGCTCCGCAAGCACGGTGCCTCCTGGAGCAACATCATCAAGAACTGCATGCCCAAGCTGCGCCGCACCCAGTATCGTGTGGAATATGGCGTACGTGACTACACCGATCCCAAGGACATCCTCGAGCAGGTGTACAACCACCCCGAGAACCTGTCCCTGAACGAGTTCTACATCGCCGCCAACGCTTACGAGGCCGGTAGCGACAAGTTCGTGGAAGTAAACCGCATCGCCCTGAGCCAGTATCCTGAGGATGAAATCGCCAACCTGAACGCTGCCAACGCCGAAATGGAAGCTGGCAACCTGGAGAAGGCCGGTGAACTCCTGGAGAAGGCTGGTGACAGCGCCGAGGCTGAATATGCCCGTGGTATTTACTACTGCCACCGCGGCCAGTTCGGCAAAGCTACCCCGCATCTCCAGAAGGCTGCTGACGGTGGCATCGCAAAGGCCGAGCAACTGCTGGACGACATCGACCGCTAGTCGCTGACCTGCACAAACGCACATCCGTGCGAAGTTATGGATTATTTTTCGTAACTTCGCACGGATTATTTATTGCAGAAGTATCGTGAAAGTAAACTGGATTGTCAAGAATCTGATCGGCGGCGTCGCCTTCTTTGTGCTGCTGCTGGTGGGCATTTCCATCGGACTGAACCTGATTACCCGGCACGGGAAAACGGTGGTAGCGCCCGATTTTACCAATTTGAGCGTAGCTGAGGCCCAGGAAGTGGCTGCCCAGAACGAAGTGGCCGTGAAGGTGGTGGATTCCGTGTTCGTACGGCGCCTCGCAGGTGGTGTGGTGTACCGCCAGTCACCCAAAGCCGGCGCTACGGTCAAAAAAGGCCGCAGCATCTTCCTGACCATCAATTCCATCGTCCCGCGGAAGGTGGTAATGCCCAACCTGTTCGGCTATTCCATCACCGAAGCCCGTTCGGAGCTGCAGAACCGCGGCCTGAACCTGGGACGGCTGCAGTATGTCCGCGATATTGCCACCAATTCCGTGCTGGGACAGTACTGCGAAGGGAAAGAGGCGAAGGCCGGCGACCTGGTAGTAAGCGGATCCACCATCGACCTGAAAGTGGGCGTGGCGAAGGAGGATAACGAGACCACAGTCCCCCGCCTCATCGGGATGAAATACGTCCGTGCCGTGGACGCCCTGCACGACCGCTTCCTGAACGTGGGACAGGTGCGCTTCGACAAAGAAGTACGCACCTACGCCGATTCCGTGAACGCCATGGTGTACCGCCAGGATGCCGAGGGCTCCGCGAAGCCGCTGGGATCCACCATCAATATCTATCTGACGCTGGATAGCAGCAAAATTCCGGAATAATCCATGAGCGAGGTGCCGAACGAGACGGTCGGGTATGACGAACAGATGTTCGAGCATTTCCGGCTGCTGGTGGACAAGGGGCAGGAGCCGCTGCGCATAGACCGCTTTATCGCGGAGCATCAGGAGGATACCTCCCGCAGCCGCGTGCAGCAGGCCATCAAGCTGGGCTATGTGCTGGTGAACGACAAGCCGGTAAAGGCCAATTACATCGTCCGGCCCTGCGACGTGGTGAAATTTGTGATGCCCTACGAGCGTCGCGGTACCGAAATCCTTCCCGAGAACATTCCTCTGGACATCGTGTACGAGGACGACGACCTGCTGGTGGTGAACAAACCGGCCGGCATGGTGGTGCATCCAGGGCATGGCAATTACAATGGCACGCTGGTGAATGCGCTGGCCTACTATCTGCACCTGTCTCCGGACGTAGAAGACGAGCGTATGGGCGTTTTGGTGCACCGGATAGACAAAGATACCAGCGGGCTGCTGGTAGTGGCTAAAAACCCCGTTTCTCAGCTAAATCTGGCCGATCAGTTCTTCGTCCATTCCATCGACCGCATCTATACGGCTGTCGTTTGGGGCAATCTGGCCGAAGACGAAGGCACCGTCGAAGGAACCATTGGCCGGGACCCGAACGACCGGCTGCGTTTCCGTGTGTACGACGACCCGGAAAAAGGCAAGTGGGCGGTGACGCACTGGCGGGTACTGGAGCGCTTCGGCTTTATCACGGTGGTGGAATGCCGCCTGGAAACCGGCCGCACGCACCAAATCCGCGTGCACATGGCCTCCCTGGGGCATCCGCTGTTCAACGACGAGCGCTACGGCGGTTCCGAAATCCGCCAGGGCACTATCTACGCCAAATACAGGCAGTTTATTCAGAATTGTTTCACTCTTTGCCCGCGGCAGGCGCTGCACGCCCGCACGCTGGGCTTCACCCACCCCACCAGCGGGCAACGCCTCCACTTCGAGGCTCCCCTGCCCTCCGACATGACCGCCCTCATCGAAAAGTGGCGCGGCTATGTGGGCGCAACTGATTAACAATATGCTATTTAACAATTTACCCCTGGGCAGTTTTGCCTGTTGCACCCACGCGGGAACGAAAGCCTAGAACGGTCTGCCGCCGCCCATCGGGGGACCCATACGGCCGGGGCCGCCGCCCATACGGGAGCGCATCTGTTCACCGGCTTTGCCGAAGTTACCGAAACGCCAGGTGAAGGAAAGCATGATGTATCGGCCCAGGGTATTGTTGCGGGTTTCCTGATAATAGTTGTCCGTAGTGGCCACGCGCACGTTCTTGGCCTGGTCCAGGATATCATAGGCCTTCAGGGAAAGGGTGGCCTGACGGCGGAACAGGGGCGTTGACACCGTAGCGTTCCAGACCAGCTGGGGATCCTGCGGGGTAGTGTAACCGGCGTACCAGTTGTAGTTGGCATCGGTGCCAATCTCCACACCGCTGTTTCCGATGGTCCATTTGATGGAACCGCTCACCTGGTTGTTCCAGGTGGCATCCACCTGCGTGCCCAGGGTGTACCAGGCCTTGCTCATCCGCGTACGGCCGCTGGCAGTAATTTCCAGATAATCGGAACGGTAGGTAGCACGGAGGCGCTCTGTCAGGGACAGCGTACGGGTGGTATTGTCGCTGAAATCACGGGCCCAGGCGTCGGTATTGTCCACGAAGTAGTAGTCGTGGAAGGCGCCGTACTTAAATTCGGTGATGTTGCCGGTGGCATCCTTGGTAACAAAAGCATCCATATCCAGATTGGCTGCGCCGATGTAGCTGCCACTCTGCGAATAGGAGGCATTGGTCATGTTGGAGATGGAGAAGTTGCTCTTGGCAATAGGAGCGTTGATCATCAGGCGCACAGCGCCGCTGTAGGTGTTGTGACCGTTCACCGGGAACAGGTAAGCGCGGCCGTTCTGGTCGTACCAGGAGGCGTTGGTGATGGGATTCTGCACCATGCCGCCCTCCAGATGCAGACGGGTGGTAAAGAAGGTCTGCTTGTTGGAGAATTCCAGGTCCGAACGCAGGGAGTGGCTGAAATACGGGCTCAGATAGGGGTTACCCAGGCTCAGGGACAGCGGGTTGGAGTTGTCCAGCACCGGATTCAACTGACTGGTGGAAGGCTGGCTGCTGCGGCCGAAATAGAACAGGCGGATGTTGCTGTTGTCATTGAAATCGTAGAACAGCATGGCACGCGGGGCGAAGTTCCAGCGGAAGTCCTCGATGGGATCGCTGCCACTGGTCTCGTTGTGCGTCTTGGTAGGGATGGCAGAAGCACCCAGCTGGGCCCGGATGGCCTCATTCTGATACATGAAGGCCGCGCCGATGTTCTGGGTCAGGTTCCGGTTCAGGATGCTGTTGCTGTTCACATCGTCCACGACTTCCTTGCTGGTGTCATAGGCCAGCACGCCCATTCCCAGGGTAAAAGGCTCCCAGGATGCGGTGGACGTGAGGTCGCTGTAGGTGTTCTTCCGGCTGGTGCTCTGGGAATAATTGATGTTGTAGCTAGCTTCCAGATAGAAGTCGCCGCCCAGGGGTTCGGTATAGACCAGACGGGAGCCGATGCTCTGGGAACGGGAAATCTGGTCGATACGCTGGTTGATGTCCGTCTTCTTATCGAGGATGGGGTTGCCTTCTTCGTCGAACTCCGTATAGGTGCGGGACTGGTTGAAGCCGTTCAGGACGTTGTTGGACAGGTTCCAGTCTGCATTCAGGGAGATGGTACGTCCGGGAAGGCCCAGGCGCTGGCGGAAGAGCAGGAAGCCGCGGGCCTGCCAGTTGGTGTTGTCACCGGTGTTGTTGGTGAAACCGTCGTTGGTGGCGTGGGACTTATAGGCCGCGCTCTCCGGATCCATGGACTTGTAGTCCTCGCCGGCGCCGAAGGTATAGGAGTCGAAGAGGCTCTGCTCCGTGTAATTACCCCGGCCGAAGTTGAACTGCGGCTGGAATAGGATGGAGGTGTTCTCGCTGAATTTGTGCTCCAGACGCACGCCGAAGCGGTGTCCGTCGGTGAACTTGTGGCTCACACCCTCGTTATTGGAAACCAGCGTGGAACCGTCGGTCATATAGGTTTCCTTATAGGTGTCTTCTTCCACGTCCACGATGGAACCGTTGTACAGGTAGTTACCGCCCAGGTCCATTTTGTCGCCCAGGAGGTCCCAGTTGCCGTTCACGCCGCCCATCCAGGAGGTGGTAATGCCGTTGGAGTTACCCCAACCGCCCATGCCACGGCCCATGCCGCCGCCACCACCCATCATGGCACCCATCATGGAGCCGGACAGGTCGTTGAAACCGCGGTTGTTGGTATTGTTTGCATTGGCGATGATGCTCAGCTGGCTGGTCTCGGTGAAGCGGCCGCCCATGAAGGCACCCTGCCAGCGCCAGTCGTTCACGGCGCCGGTCTTGTTGGGAGAAGGAAGGTCGTGGCCGCCGCCCAGCATGGCATTGCCGAAGGCGCCGTTCATCATTCCCCTCTGCACGGTGAGGTCGATGACGGTTTCGTCGTTACCGTCGTCGATGCCGGTAAATTCGGCCTGCTCACTCTTCTTTTTCACCACTTTCACCTTTTCCACCAGCTTGGCGGGGATGTTCTGGGAAGCCAGCTGGGGATCGTCCAGGAAGAAGGTCTTGCCCTGGATGGTGATCTTGGAGATGGTTTCACCGTTGGAGGTGATGGAGCCGTCCTCCCCTACTTCGATGCCGGGGAGCTTCTTCAGCAGGTCCACCAGCATATTATCGTCCGATATTTTAAAGGAGGAGGCGTTGTATTCCACCGTATCTTTCTTGATGATGATGGGATTGCCCACGGC
Source organism: uncultured Bacteroidia bacterium (assembly GCA_902774345.1). GTDB lineage: Bacteria > Bacteroidota > Bacteroidia > Bacteroidales > UBA932 > Cryptobacteroides. The sequence continues at coordinate 6,998 of CACYHZ010000051.1, forward strand.
ACTCACGGAAGCGGCGTCCAGGACTTCCTGGTCCAGTTCCATCTTCACGACGCCCAGGTTCAGGTCCGCCTTCACATCAATGTTTTGCTCGTAGGGCTTGTAGCCCATGATTTCGGCCTTCAGGGTATATTTGCCGGCGCGTACCTTCTCCATGACGGCCTTACCGTCGGCGTCGGAAAGGGTGTACTTGGCCTGGCCTTTTTCAGGGGTGATGGAAACGGTGGCAAAACCAACGGCCTCGTTGGTGCTGGCGTCCATAAGCTGAAGGGAAATCTTGTGGTTCTGGGCCTGCAGGGCTACTGCAAAGAGCAGCGTCACCAGGGCAGTAACGAATCTTTTAAGCATAAATACAATTGCACTAACTATCCTTTGACACCGCGGGGCGTTAAAGGTTTATTCTGTCGGGGTGATCTTTGATAAATTGTTCCCAGCCGCCTTTGCCTTTGGCGACGGAAAGTACCGATGAGGTCTGGAAATGATGGCACAGGGCGATGGCCAGGGCGTCGGTGGCGTCCAGATGCCGGCTTTCCAGTTTTACGCCCAGCGTCTTTTCCAGCATCAGCTGCACCTGTTCCTTGGAAGCGGCACCGTTGCCCACAATGGCCTCCTTGGCCTTGCGGGGAGCATATTCCGTAACGCTTTGGACGCCGTATTCCAGCGCCGCGATCATGGCGGCTCCCTGGGCCCTGCCCAGTTTCAGCACCACCTGGGCATTCTTTCCGTAGAAGGGACTTTCGATGGCCAGTTCCGTGGGATGGTAATTCTTGCAGACTTCGCTGATGCAGTCGTAGATGGTACGGAGTTTTACGTAGGCATCGGCCTCTTTCCGAAGGTCCAGAACGCCCATGTCCACGTAGGAGGCCTTTTTGCCCTCCACGCGGATGATGCCAAAACCCAAAAGCTGGGTTCCCGGGTCTATGCCAAGAATGACGCGTTCCATAAAAGCGGCACAAAGATACGACTTTGTGCGCGTATTAGCAAGGAGCTGATTATCCGTGCATATCCTGCAAAAAATGTTGCAATGAAACATCTGTTGCATCAAATGAAACATCCCTCGCTGGGGGTTGCCAAAATTACACCTTATATTTGCGGGAGCGAAAACCACTGCACCCGGACACGGAACTACTTAACCAATAATATATGTTCAAACTCAAGTCAATTTTACTTTCGGTCCTCCTGCTGGCCGGCTTTACCGC
>CACYHZ010000052.1 GCA_902774345.1 uncultured Bacteroidia bacterium
CAAGTTGCCCTCGTTTTTTCTAAATACATCTGTCTCCAAACAAATTGAAGGAAGCTGGTGAATATTTTTTGGGGGATTTTTGCGGAGAGACCGAGATTCCGTCGCTACGCTCCGGCATCTCGTGTGGCTCCTTAATAGGGATCAAACCAACTGTTCACAGCCGGCGGCCCTGACAGGAGCGAAGCGACTAAGCCCTCCCCCGAGGGGAGGGTTTGGGAGGGGGTAACGTTGATCCGCAAGTCTCTCCACAAAAAAAGCAGCCGGTTAAGGCTGCTTTTTTTGCGGAGAGACCGAGATTCGAACTCGGGATACCCTTTTGGAGTATACACGCTTTCCAGGCGTGCCTCTTAAGCCACTCGAGCATCTCTCCAAGGTGACTTCCCGAAAAACGGGACTGCAAATATAAGAACTTTTTTATTACCTGCAAAAAAAACTTCAAAAAGCGGCGTGGGGGAGAGGGACGCTAAAATGATTAAATCTGTTGGTTTTTGGGCCGATATTTTGGAAATGAGAGGGAAATTTACGATATTTGTCGCCCTTGTACCCTTTTATAAAGGGTGGTATCAAGAACCTCCGGCTTCCGGATTGTAAGCATTTTTATGGTCGGGATTCGGATTTGAAACGGAACAAACTAAAAACTAACGTTATTATTATGAAAATCGCGAAATTTGTGAGCCTCTCTCTCGCAATCATTTCCGGTCTTTTTGCCCTCTCCTGCCAGAAACCGGCGGAGGACGATACCAAAAAGGCGGAAGCGGTGATCACTTTTACGGCTGCCCTGAACCAGGTCACGGCCGACGAAGCTGAAATCATCGTCCGTCATGACGGTAAAGAGACCGATTCCTGGTATGCTTTCTTCACCCAGGATCTGCAGGCAGACGAGGCTGCGCTCATCGAAGCGGAAGCGGCCAAGGTTACGGCCGACAATCTCCATTACGGTTGTGTGCAGACGGTGGGTCTCACCGGTCTGCAGGAAAAGACCACTTACAAATTCATCGCTTTTTGCGTGACGCCCGAGAAGGAAGTTTACGGCGAGGGTGAAAAACCCACGCACGCCAGCCTCACCTTCTCCACCAATCCGGACCTGAACGTGACGTTCGCCGTTTCCGTGGCCGACATCACCACCACCAGCGCTACCGTTACCATCAGCCACGACCGCGATGCCGAGCTTACCTACTTCGGCTTCTGCACCGAGGACCTGACCAGCGACGTGAACGCCCTGGTTGCTGAAAACTACGCCGCGGTGGCTGCTGAAATCGCAGAAGGTGCCACGGGTCTGCTGCTCTACAGCGGTGCCACCCATTCCGAGAGCCTGACGGAACTGACTTCCGGCGTTCGCTACCGTTACATCGCTTACGGTATCCTGATCCAGGACGGCAAGGCCGTTTACTATGGCACCCCCGGCGAGGTCGAGTTCAAGACCGTGAACTTCTTCCACGAGATTGAAGACTGGACCCTGAGCGTGGTGACCGATGACACCACCTACGAAGGCTATCCCTTCAAGGTCACCAACACCGTGGCCAGCGGTTCCACCGCCGGTAAGTACTGCATCGTCCTCTTCACCCAGGCCCAGTATGAGGCTGCCGACGGTTTCGTGGACGATATGGTCGCCGCCAACGTCAATGATGTGGTGGCCGAGCTCCGCGAAGAAGCGGAAGAGCGTGGCGTGACCCTGGCCGACCTTCTGCTGGAAGGTACCGCCAGCATGTACTATGATCTGTCGTTCGACACCTATTATGCCACCGCCATCGGTCTGGAAGAGGACGGGACGCCCAACGGTTTCTTCGCCTATACTTCCTTCTCCTACGATCCCACCGAGGCCCAGAAGCAGGCCTACGAAGCCTGGATGGGCCAGTGGCTCGCCGGCGACTACGTGCTTGATTTCAAGGTGGGCAAGAAGTATGTCAGCTATACTGTCTCCGGTTTTGCCCCGGATCTGGGATGGGACATCACCGCCCGCTTCGACGCTGAAACCGGTGCCGTTCTCATCTACACCCAGGAACTGGAACGCTATGTGAGCACTTCCTACGGCACCATCAGCGCCTGCCTGGAAGGCTGCATGCCGCGCGCCGACGGCAGCGGCTATGCGCCTGTTACCGGTAACTATCCCATCGTCCTCCTTACCCTGAATGCGGACGGTTCGGCCACCATGACCCCGAACGTTCTGACGGACCAGGACGACAACACCTTCACCCTGGAAGGTATGAACATCTACGGACACATCCTGGATGGCCAGTATGCCGGCTATTACCTGACCTACAATGCCGCCTCCACGCCTCTGTTCCTCCCGAACACCATGAAGCGTCAGGCCTCCCAAGGCTCCGAGGCGTACAACGCCTGGCTGGGCAAGTGGACCATCACCCGTCCCGAATATACCGAAGAGGATGCAGAAGGCAATAACGAGCCTACCGGCGATGTGATCACCGACGTTTGGGAGATCACTCAGGACGTTGCCGACCGCAGCTACCTGATTTCCGGCCTGGACCAGTTCTCCGATCCCGTCAAGGCTTTATTCGACGCCGAGACCGGCAACCTGACCCTGTCCGAGCAGCAGATTACCACCTTTACCCAGGGTGGCGTCACCTACATCGTGTACCTGATGGGTCTGTTCGACGATAACACCAACATCTGGGGCGGCAGCGAAACCATCTTCGTGGCCAGCCTGAACGCCAACGGATCGGCCACCCTCACGGGTCAGGACTTCTCCGGGGAGACCAGCAGCGGTGTCATCAGCGGCACCTTCTCCGGGATGGAAATCTTCTTTGTGAACGGTTCCACATACCAGCTTGCAGGCTATGGCGCCGATCATTGGAACGAGTTCTACAACTTCCCGTGCAGCATGAGCTCCATGGCCGGTGCCGCTTCCCTGAAGGCCGTCCGTTCCGCGGAGGCCCGTCCTGCAGGCAAGGTACAGGCCCAGGCGATGCGTATCGCCCCCAGCACCCTTGCCAAGGAGCGCACCCAGGCCCGTACACAGTACCGGCACATCCGTTAACCGTAAGTAGTATCAGTATTTATAACGCTTATGAAAAAATTCAAGTTTTTTCTCGCGGCCATTCTGACAGTCCTCGTGACGACGGTGGCATCGGCCCAGATCAAGACGGTCAAGGGCTCGGTGGTCTCCGCCGCGGACGGTCAGCCCTTGGTGGGGACTACGGTCACCATCGACGGGAACACCAAGCATTACGCGATTACCGATCTGGACGGTCAATTCCAGATTAACAATGTCCCGGCGGGAGCCAAGGAAGTTTGGTTCTCCAACCTGGGCTTCAAGGACCTCCGCGTCCCCATCGCCGCCGACATGAAAGTGATGATGGAAGAGGACGCCAATATGCTGGATGCCGCTGTGGCTACCGGTATGTACACGGTGGACCGCCGTCTGAATACGGGTTCCACGGTCAAGATTGACGCCTCCGAGTCCAATATCTCCGGTATGGCCGATATCTCCCGTTCCCTGGAAGGCCGCGCCGCCGGTGTGTCCGTGCAGAACGTTTCCGGTACCTTCGGTACGGCCCCCAAGATCCGTGTCCGTGGCGCCACCTCCATCTACGGCTCCTCCAAGCCGCTGTGGGTGGTGGACGGCGTGATCATGGAAGATGTGGTGGACGTGAGCGCCGACGACCTTTCCTCCGGTGACGCCAACACCCTGATCTCCAGCGCCATCGCCGGTCTGAACTCCGACGATATCGAGACCTTCGACATTCTGAAGGACGGTTCCGCTACCTCTATCTATGGCGCGCGCGCAATGGCGGGCGTGATCGTGGTGACCACCAAGAAGGGTAAGGCCGGCCAGAGCCACATCACCTATACCGGTGAATACACCTACAGGCTCAAGCCCAGCTACAGCACCTTCAACATCATGAACTCCCAGGACCAGATGGAAGTGTACCAGGAACTGCAGCAGAAGGGTTACCTGAACTATGCCGAGACGGCCAATGCCTCCAACAGCGGTATCTACGGCAAGATGTATCAGCTCATTTCCCAGTACGATGCCACCAGCGGCACCTTCGGCCTGGAAAACACCCAGGAAGCCCGCAACGCTTACCTGCGTGCCGCCGAATACCGCAACACCGACTGGTTCGACCTTCTGTTCAACCACTCCATCCAGCACAACCACTCCGTGAGTGCTTCCGGCGGTACCGAGAAGGCCAACTACTATGCCTCTCTGTCCGTGATGCAGGATCCGGGTTGGACGCTCCAGAGCTCCGTGCAGCGTTACACGGCTAACGTGAACACCGGTTTCAAGCTGTCCAGCATGCTCACCCTGAACATGATCGGTAACGCTTCGTACCGTAAGCAGCGCGCTCCCGGTACCATCAACAGCGAGACCGACGTCGTTTCCGGTGAGGTGAAGCGTGACTTCGATATCAACCCTTACAGCTACGCCCTGAATACCTCCCGTGCCCTGGATCCGAACGAGTATTACACCCGTAACTACGCTCCGTTCAACATCATGCACGAGCTGGACAACAACTACATCGACCTGGGTGTGAACGAGATCCGCGTGCAGGGCGAACTGAAGTTCAAGCCCATCGAGTCCCTGGAATTCAGCGGTATCGCCGCCTACAAGCACGCCGGTACCACCCAGGAACACTACATCCTGGATTACGCCAACCAGGCCCTGGCCTACCGCGAAATGTCCACCCCGGCCATCCGCGACGCCAACCCCTTCCTGTACAAGGATCCTGAGAACCTGTACGGTTACAAGTACAGCGTGCTGCCCGTGGGCGGTATCTACGAGCGTACGGAAAACAGCATGAATGGCTGGGACCTGCGTGCCACCGCCAGCTTCAACAAGACCTTTGGAACCGACCATACGTTGAACCTGTTCGGCGGCGCCGAGGTGAGCAGCCTGGACCGTCACAGCACCTGGTTCCGCGGCTGGGGTATGCAGTTCGACTTCGGTGAAATCGCCAACTACGACTACCACGTGTTCAAGCAGGGTTCCGAAGAGAACACCCAGTATTTCACCCTGGGCAACACCCACGTGCGCAGCTCCGCGTTCTTCGCCAATGCCACTTACTCCTACAAGGGCAAGTATGTGATCAACGGTACCGGCCGTTACGAAGGTACCAACTTCCTGGGCAAGTCCCGCAGCGCCCGCTGGCTGCCTACCTGGAACATTTCCGGTGCCTGGAACATGCACGAGGAAGACTTCATGAAGGGTCTGTATCCGACGCTGTCCCACCTGTCCCTGAAGGCCTCCTACTCCCTGACCGGTGACCGTCCGTCCGTGACCAACTCCTTCGTGGTCATCGAGGCCTACAACCCCTGGCGTCCTTTCGCCAACGATAAGGAGAGCGGCCTCGGTATCAGCGAGCTGGCCAACCTGGCCCTCACCTATGAGAAGAAGCAGGAGCTGAACCTGAGCCTGGAAGCCGGTTTGTTCGACAACCGCGTGAACCTGGCCCTGGACTGGTACACCCGTAACAACTATGACCTCATCGGCCCCGTCACCACCCAGGGTATCGGCGGCCAGGTGAACAAGTACGGTAACGTGGCTTCCATGCACTCCGACGGTGTGGAACTGTCCCTGACCACCACCAATATCAAGACCCGGGACTTCACCTGGAGCACCAACTTCATCTATTCCCACTCCCACAACGTGGTGACGGAACTGGAGAACCAGGTCCGTATGATCGACCTGATCTCCGGCACCGGTTTCACCCGCAAGGGCTATCCGGTCCGAAGCCTGTTCTCCATCCAGTTCGCCGGCCTGAACGAGGAAGGTCTCCCGACCTTCATCAACGAAGAAGGCAACAAGACCGTTTCCGGCATCTACTTCCAGGAGCGTGACGAAGAGAAGCTCACCAATCTGGTGTACTCCGGTTCCGTGGATCCCACCGACGTGGGTTCCTTCGGCAACATCTTCACCTGGAAGGGCTTCAAACTGAATGTGTTCATTACTTATTCCTTCGGCAACGTGATCCGTCTGGATCCCGCCTTCCAGGCCTCCTACGACGACCTGGATTCCATGCCTAAGGAATTCCGCAACCGCTGGACCGTTCCCGGCGACGAGGCTACCACCACCATTCCGGTCATCGCCTCCAGCTGGCAGAACCGCGTGTACAGCAGCTCCGGTAACTATCTGAGCTACGCCTACAACGCCTACAACTTCTCCACCGAGCGCATCGCCAAGGGTGACTTCATCCGCATGAAGGAAATCTCCCTTGCTTACGACTTCCCCAAGTCCATCACCGAGAAGCTCCACCTGGGAACCCTGGGTCTGAAACTGCAGGCTACCAACCTCTTCCTGCTGTATGCCGACAAGAAGCTGAACGGACAGGATCCGGAATTCTTCAACACCGGCGGTGTGGCAGTTCCGCTGCCCAAGCAGTTCACCCTTACGCTTAAGATTGGTCTTTAATTAATTGGCTCAACAATATGAAAACACAATATATTTTCGCTGCATCCCTGATGCTTTTGGGCCTCGTTTCCTGCGATAAATTCCTGGATACCATGCCCGATAACCGGGCCGAGGTGAACTCCGTATCCAAGGTCCGCGCCCTCCTGACCTCCGGTTATCCCACCAGCACCTACCTGCTGTTCAATGAATACATGTCCGACAACGTGGACAATATCGGTGACGACAATCCCGGTACCAGCCGTTTCATGGACCAGATTTACAACTGGCAGGATGTGACGGAGACGGCCAACGACGACCCTAAGAATTTCTGGAGCGATTCCTACATGTGCATTGCCCACGCTAACCAGGCCCTGGATGCCATCTATACCCTGACCGGCACCAGTTCCCTGGAGGACGAAGCTGCCATCGTGGCCGCCGGCATGGGCGCCGAACTGGCCGAAGCCCTGCTGATCCGCGCCTACAACCACTTCATGCTGGTCAACGAGTTCTGCCTGAACTACAACACCCTCACCAGTTCCAAGGATCTGGGTATCCCGTACATGGAGCAGGTGGAACAGGAACTGAATCCCCAGTACGATCGTGGCAATGTGGCCGACGTGTATGCCAAGATTCAGCGCGACCTGGAGATTGGTCTGAAATACGTGAGCGACGGTTACTATCAGGTACCCAAGTACCACTTTAACTCCCGCGCTGCTTACGCTTTCGCCGCCCGTTTCTATCTGTACTCCGAGCAGTGGGAAAAGGCTGCCGAGTATGCCACCAAGTGCCTGGGTTCCCAGCCCGCCACCGTGCTGCGCAACTGGGAAGCCATCGGCAAGTTGGAGAGCGACTGGGATGTGCGCAGCTACGAGTTCGTGAAGTCCACGTCCGACGCCAACCTCCTGATGCTCACCGGTTACTCCGCTTTCGGTTACTACTTCTGCTATCCCGGTATGACCAAGTACTCCCACAACTCCTATCTCTCCTTCACGGAGGTGGGTTATGCGAAGAATGTCTGGGGCAACACCCAGACCGGCTGGAGAAACGTGAGCCCGTGGTATTACATGCAGCCCGAGTGGTACAACGGTGCCACCTACGACCTTATCGCCTACTTCAAGATCCCGTATATGTTCGAATATACGGATCCCGTGGCCCGTATCGGTTATGCACACTCTGTATGCCCGGCCTTTACCATGGATGAGACCCTGCTGAACCGCGCCGAAGCTTACGTGATGATGCAGCGCTATGACGAAGCTACGGCCGACATCAACACCTGGATCCACAGCGTGATCAAGCCCGCCTACTTCTCCCAGGACCTCACCACCGAGGACATCGTGGCCTTCTACTCCGCTATCGGATATGCCACTTGGGATGCCCCCACCATCAAGAAGAAGTTGAACCCCGCCTTCGCCATCGGCGCTGACGGCAGCATCCAAGAGTCCATGCTCCAGTGCGTGCTGGGTCTCAAGCGCATGGACCAGATGGCTCAGGGCCTGCGCTGGTTCGACATCAAGCGCTACGGCATCGAGATCTGGCGCCGTACCATGGAACCCGACCCCAAGGCCGAACAGTATGACGCTGCTTTGAAGCCCATGCGCCTGGACGACGTTCTCACGGTCAACGACCCCCGTCGCGCCATGCAGCTGCCTCAGGATGTGATTTCGGCCGGTATGAAGGGCAATCCCCGTATTACCGACAAGCCCGCCGAGATTGTGCATCAGCCCCTGGTTCTGCCTGTTTCCAACCAATAATCCGGACGCGTTATGAAAAAGTATATCCTTCCCCTTTTG
>CACYHZ010000053.1 GCA_902774345.1 uncultured Bacteroidia bacterium
GCCAAAGGCATTGTTGTTGCCGTCGCCCAGGAACCAGACCCGCTGGCCGGCCGAGAGGGTGACTTTGTTGTTTATAAGAGTGATTTTGCCCGCGCGGCCGTCGGAGGTAATCCAGGTTACCTCGCCACTGGACCGGTCGGTGAACGTCACCGTGGTACCGTCTTCCAGGGCCTTGATGGTGAGCGGACGCGTGACATTGGCCTGTACGCCGGAAGTTTTCCCCATGTCAGGGTTCACTTCACCCTCATCCCAGGCCGACACGGTGTTGTTTTCCAGGGCAATCTTGTCCTTGCCCACCAGCAAGGTAAGGGTGGTTACCTTGCCTGCCTCCAGAACGATGTCCTCACTGTGCGTATAAACCAGGGTTTGTCCGGCAATGGTGAAGTTGATCGTGCTGATTCCCTGCGGGATGCACAGGGCAATGTAGGTGGCATCATAGCCCTCTGCAGCCGTTGTCGCAGCCGCCAGGGTTTGCACTGCCACCGTACCGGGCGTAATGGTTTTGGTGAGGTAGTCGATGGTACCCGCGGTTGCTGCGGCGGTTGTTACCACAGCCTCCGGCACGCCACCCCACTGGTTGCGGTATTTTACGTCCACTTTGAGCCAGGCCATCACGTGGCTGAACTCCAGCGCCACCGGCGGGGCCGTTACCGTCTGGGGAGCCACAATGCCGTCTCCCAGGACGGTGGCTACCAGGAGGTCCTCCGAAGAGGTGACGGGATCGGCCGTGAAGCTGGTCACTGTGCGGGCCGGGGAGATGCCCAGGAAGAAGTGGGCGTCGCTGACGTTTTTCCAGAGCATGGGGCTCGCGGGCGTCCACGCTGTGCCGTCAAAGGTATTGACAACGCCGCTGACCACCTTCTTCTCGGGGACCGCGGCATTATTGCCGGTCCAGGCGTAGAGGGTGAGCTGGTCGTCTGCCACGAAGGAAGTCTGCAGGCCGTCCGTGACAGCCTTGGTGAGCCCGCTCACGCTGGCTTCCACGCTTATGGGGACCTGCGGCAGAGGAGCTGTCTCCTTCTGGCCGCTTTCCTTTGCACAGGAAGCCGCCAGCAGCGCCGCAAGCGCCATAAGGCTTGTTGCTATTCTTGCTTTCATAAGCTGCCTCTGTTAAAGATTATTCTTCCGGAATCTGGGCTTCGCCATTGTTGATCACCGAGCCGGCGGCCCAGTCGGTGATGGTAATGCCGTCCTTGTCCAGGGTAATCTGGTCACGACCCACAATGAGATTCACGGTGGTGTATTTACCGCTCACCAGCGGAATGTCCTCGCTGTGCGTAAATACATAGGTACCGTTGCCGCCCAGCCAGTCGTCGTTGCCCTTGAGGGTGATGACAATGGTGCGGAAGCCCGTCTGAGGCACCATGAGGGTGGTCCAGGAGGCGTTGGAAAGCTTGTTTACGGCCAATTCTTTCTCCTCACCGGTGACGGTGACCGCCTTGGTGATATAGTCAATGGTGGCGCTATTCTTGGCCATGGCAAATACGGACTCCACTTTGGCCTCTACGTTGGTAGTGGCGGGAAGGTTCTCCTGCGGGGTCCACTGGTTGCGGAAGCTCAGGTTCACGTTGAGCTTGGCCATGGCGTGGTCGAAGGTGAGTTTCACGGGGTTACTCGTGGCCACAAGACCTTCCAGGCTGGTAGCGATGAGCAGGTCGCTCTGCTGGAACTTGTCCGCTGCCGGATCCAGGACATAAGGATCGGCCGTGAAAGACGCTACCTCGCGGGCCGGAGAGACTGCCATGAAGTAGTGCGGGGTGGTCATGTCGTCCCAGAGCATCTGGGTGTCAGGTTTCCACAGGCCGCTTTCACCGTCCAGGGTATTTACCACGTTGTTGACGACCAGCGTAGCGGGGATGGCTGTTTTCTCGCCCATCCAGGCAAAAAGGGACAGGTTGTCGCCGGCAGCAAAGGCCGACTTGTCGCCGGTATAGGCCACCTTGGTCATGGAGCCGATAGAGGCCTGCACCGTGATGGTCCGGCTGTCGGGGGCGCCGATTCCCTTGTTGCAGCCTGCAAAAACGAGGGCGGCTGCGATGGTGACAAAGAAGGTAATATACTGTTTCATGATGCTTCCGTATTAATTGAGTTCGGGTTTGAAAACTTCACCGGGAATGGCGTCACCCTGTGATGCCCAGTCGGTAATGGTGATGCCTTCCTTGTCCAGGGTAATCTGGTCGCGGCCGATAATGAGGCTCACCACCGTTACCTTGCCGCTCACCAGCGGAATGTCGGCGGTGCTGTTGAATACGAAGGTGCCGTTGCCGCCCAGCCATGCATCGTTGCCTTCCAGCGTGATGGAAACGGTACGGAAACCCGCCTGAGGCACCATGAGGGTGGTCCACTTGGCGTTTTCCACTTTATTCATGGCCACCTGGGCGTCTTCACCGGTAGCCGTAACGGCCTTATGGATATAATCCAAGGTCGCGTGGTCCTTGGCCGTAGCGGCCACGGCGCCAATCTTGGCTTCCGTAATGACGGTCTGGGAAGGAGGATTCCCTTCTGTCCACTGATTGTGGAAGGCCAGTTCCACCACCAGTTTGGCCATGGCGTGGTCGAACACCAGGGACACGGGGTTGTCCGTTGCAACCAGTCCTTTGTCATTGATGGCGATGAGGAGGTCGCTCTGCTGGAACTTCTCTGCAGAAGAGTCCAGGACGTAAGGGTCCGCGGTGAAGGAAGTCACCTTGCGGGCGGGAGAAACGGCCATGAAGTAGTGCGGGGTGGTCATATCGGCCCAAAGCATCTGGATTTCAGGCTGCCACAAGCCGTTTTTCAAGGTGTTATCCACACCCTTCACCACCAGCTTTTCCGGGATGGCGGTCTTCTCGCCGGTCCAGGCGAAGAGCGTGAGGTTGTCACCTTCGACAAAAGCCGATTTGTCTTCCGTGTAAGCGACTTTGGTCATGGTGCCGATACCGGCTTTTACCGTGATGGTCTTCTGGTCTTTTCCGCTTTCTTTATTGCATGCAGCCAGCACGGTCAATGCTGCCATGGAAAGGATAATATACTTTTTCATAGGGTATGCGCTTTAGTCGTTAACTTCCTTCGGATCAAATACTTCCCCGGGATAGGGGGTTTCCTGTTCGCTCCAGTCTACGATGGAGATGCCGTCCTTGTCCAGGGTAATCTGGTCGCGGCCGATGATGAGGTTCACCTTGGTGATCTTGCCGCTCTCCAACTTGATGTCCTCCGAGGCGTTGAACACGTAGGTGCCGTTGCCGCCCAGCCATTCATCGTTGCCGCTGAGGGCGATGGTGAGGGTGCGGAAACCCGCCTGGGGAACCATGAGGGTGGTCCAGGAGGCGTTCTTCACCTTGTTCAGGGCCACCTGGGCGCCTTCACCGGTAGCGGTGACCGCCTTGTGGATGTAGTCGATGGTGGCGTGGTCCTTGGCCGTTGCCGCCACGGACTGAATGAGGGCCTCCGTAATTTCCGTCTGGGAGGGCGGATTGCCTTCCGTCCACTGGTTGTGGAACTTGAGGTTCACTACGAGGGTAGCCATGACATGGTCGAAGGTGAGCTGCACCGGATTGTCGTTGGCCTTGAGGCCGGCGTCATTGATGGCGATGAGAAGGTCACTCTCCTCGTACTTGTCCGTGGAAGGATCCAGGGTATAAGGATCGGCCGTGAAAGAAGCGACCTCACGGGACGGGGAGACGGCCATGAAGTAATGCGGCGTCACCATGTCGTACCAAAGCATCTGGGTCACGGGAGCCCACAGGCCGTCGGTGCCCAGGATGTTGGTGACGTTGTTCACGACAAGTTCGGAGGGAATGGCGGTCTTGTCCCCGATCCAGGCAAAGAGAGCGAGGTCGTCGGCGGCCTCGAAGGTGGCCTTGTTGCCGTCATAGACCACTTTGGTTTCACGGATGCCGGCATTCACGGTGATGGCGCCGGAGGCAGCCTCCTTGTTGTTACCCGCTTTGTTGCAGGCCACTGCGCAGACGAGCGCAAAGGAAATGAGTACAATCTTTTTCATATGTTTGTTCTTTTACTTTTACTTATTTCTGGGGGTTCAGGATTTCGCCGTCATAGCTCCAGGAATCGGTCCAGTCGTTGATGGCGCAATCCGTGGTGATGAGCATGAAGGGCGTGAGCTTGGTGTAATCCAGCTCCAGGATGTATTTCTTGCCATTCTCCATCAGCGGTGCCTGGCCCACATAGTCCAACTCCAGGCCCTTGTTGGTCTTGATGTGGAACAGCAGGATGGTACCCATCAGGCCCTTGGCCGTGGGGAACACCTTGAACTCGTCAATGCCGGTGAGTGCATTGGATGCAGTGAGGGTACCCAGGGTGATGTCGTCGCTGGTGGCCGTGCTGGGTTCGCCCCAGTGGCCGGCCGTGCGCTCGGTGGTGAGCGTGACGTAGCTGGCGGCGTTGCGCATGCTCACCTCCATGGTGGTCCCTTCCGGAACGTTGGTGAGCTTGAGGGTGAACAGGGCCAGCAGGCGGTCCAGGTCCAGGTGAACCGTGGCCATCTTGTTGCTCTCCACCTTCACATGGGCAATGCCGTTCCAGGCCTGCTTGGGGTTGGAGGAGGCATTGGTGAGCCGGGTGTAGGTGGCCGGGAGCGTGTGGCCGGCCTTGGTGGGAACGGTCTCCCCGAGCTCAAAGCCGTTCGCCTTGTCCATATTGGCCGCAACCAACACGTCGTACTCCCCAACCGGAAGCGGGATCATCCACTCACTGGCCTCCGCAGGGGTGTTGAACTCATGGACTTCCTTGACGCCGCCCGCGCCGGTCACCGTGTACTTCAGGTGGGTGATGTCGCTTTTGACATCGGCAATATCTGTCCATTCCAGGTCATTGCCCAGGTAGCCCAGGCCGTCCGGAGCGGGATACTTGTCCGTCTGCTCGTCCTGCGGCATGTCTTCCGGGAAGTGGGTCTTGTACTGGCAGGAGCCAACGCTGAGCGCGGCGGCCGCCATCAAAAGTAGGTAGGTCTGTTTCATAGTGCGTTTACTTTTCTACAACGACAATTTCCACACGGCGGGCGGCTTACTTCTTCTTGTTCTTCCCGAAGGAGAACGTGAGCTTGAGACCGGCATCCCAGATGAGGTTGGTCTTGTGCGCCTTGTTGGGAATCATGTCAAAGCGCTTGCCGGTGAGGGCGGTAACGCCGCCGTAGAGGCCCAGCTTCACCAGGTCGTTGAAGGCATAGGCCGCGCCCAGCTGGCCGCCCAGGCCCAGGTGCCAGTTGGCCGCCTGCACCTCTTCATGATACCCCTGGCCATGGGAAAGGTTGCCCTGCCAGGTGGACTTGGTGTTCACCGCAGAGATTTGCGGGGACAGGTCCAGGGACCAGTGATTGTTGCCCTTGATGAACGAGAGCAGGTTGAAGTTGGCCTGGAGGGCAATCTTGAACCAGCGGGTGGGAACCGTGAGGTCCTCGAAGTACCAACCGTCCTTGTCCAGGACCTGCGTGGCTTTCCACTGGCCGTCCGTAGCGAGCCAGTAAGGGCAGCAGATCAGGTTGTACTGCTTTTGCTGGCCGTACTGGAAGCCCGCTTCCAGGGAAATGAGACGGCTGAACTTGTACCCGCCGAAGAGCCCGCCTTGCAGGCCCCAGCTGCGCACGCCGGCTTCTGTGATGCTGGAGAAGGTGGCCTGCCCGAAGGACGTGCCGCCGCCCAGGCCCACGTACCAGGGATTCTCCTGGCCGCGGGCACCCCATACCAGCCCCAAAAGGGCCACAAGGGAAAGAAAGAGTTTGCGTTTCGACATATGGTTTTAATTAAAGATTATGCTTTGATACGCCGTTGTTATACAAAAATATCTAAAAAAAATCTGCTCAGGCGGGCAGCCCGGGCAGATTTTGACGCAGAATATCTTTTTTGGCGTAATTTTTTACGCAGGATTACATTTTTTAAACCATTCGCGGGGCGAAACGCCTTCCTCGCGGGTGAAGACATTGGATAAAACCGTGCGGGAAGAGAAGCCGCAGCGCGCAGCGATCTCGTCCATTTTCAGATTCGGTTGCTCCAGCTTCAGGCGCTTGGCCTCTGCCACGCGATACCGGCTCACAAACTGATAAAACGTGCAGCCGTATTCCGCCTTGATAAACTGGGAAAGGTAGGTCCGGTTCATGGGCAGGACCGCCCCCAGGTCCGACAGTTGGAAAGCCGGATTGACATAGGGCTTTTCCTGCGCCATCCAGCGGTCCAGTTTTTGGCGAAGTTCACTGTTCTCGGGCGAGGGCGCGGGTTCCGTTATGGCCTCCGGATCCGGTTCCTCTGCCTTTTCCCGCCCACGCACCATCTCCCAAGGGTCCTTGCGGTAAAGGATTTGTTCCGTACTGTAGGCGAACATGGCAATCGTGAACCACAGCTGGGTAAAGCCGCGCGCCGGGGCCTGGGTGACGCAGATGAAAATATAATTGACGCCCACCAGTGTTACCATCCACAGGTAGTGGACAATCCACTGGACATCAAACGCATCCAGGGTGGAGAAATTCTCTTCGCACCAGTTTTTATACGTGCGGACATGGGTAATAAGCAGCGGAATGAGCGCAATAGGATATAACGCGATAAGGGGCCTCAGGCTTAGGGGAATCAGGTAATCCAGGCCTACCAGCACAAACATGGGAAGAACTTGCCATAGCCCGGTCCGGAGCGACAGCCATCCGGGCCGAACGGCTTCCGTAGGATACATCAGTAGCACCCAGCCCAGCAGGTTGCCCAAAAGCAGCTCCATGGTAGTGATATGCTGAGCGCTCATATCCATCACCGGAGAACGGGCAAATATATCGCCGGCAAGATAGATGAAGTCAATCAGACCCCAGATGAGGAGCGTCCAGCCCCATATTCTCCGGATACGCAGGCCGTCCGCATGTTTGAAAACAAGGAATGAGCCGAAAAACGCCACGGTAACCGTGGTGGTAAACAGGAGCGGAGAAAGGATTTGCTCGAAGGCACCAGCAGGGATATAGCGCGAAAGCCACAGACTAAGCGCTACGCAAACGGTGGTAATGATGAAAAACCCTTGTTTCACACAACAAATTTACAGAATCCTCTGCAAAAAGTGAAACGGGCGGACCAAAATCTTTATCTTGACTTATCGGATCTCACATCCTCTTCTGCTAGTATCGTTGCTGAATCGGCTGTGATTTAAAATATGAATCATACCGTTCTCCGGCTTATTTCAGCCGTTACGTCCAACGGTACCTGGGCGAGTCTCCTTCCGAGTATCGGGGGTAGATGATGGGAAATTCCCTGCAGAGCTACAGGCTAAACGTTCTTCCCCAGTTCAAACGCCTCCTGAAGTTTGGGGTTTCCGCTGATTTCCCGTGCATCATTGACACCGCCGCAGAAAAGATGGGCTT
>CACYHZ010000054.1 GCA_902774345.1 uncultured Bacteroidia bacterium
GAGAGACAGTAGTCCGCTCTCTGCTGAACCCCTCCAAACCGTCTGTTCAGATAGTTCTTCAATCACAGTCGCTGCTCTTGAAAGGCCACCTATGTGATGCTCATATTGAACCAGATCAAGAGCCGTAAGTTCTGGACTTGATATGAGAACAGTGCCTGTCTCAGAATTTCTTTCCTTTAGAAAGCCGCATGGGATGGAGGATCGATAATTCCAATCTAAGCTCGTTTGTCTTTGCATTCTCACTTCAGGGCGCACAGTCATTATTGAAAACTGCTGCGGCCGTTGGTGCGCCGCACCGAGCAACTCAGCTGCACTGAGCAAACAAATATAGTATGGCCGACTAAGATATTTCATTAGTTGGTCAATATAATACACAGGAGGGACCGTCCCCTTTGCCGCATAATGAGGCGGTATTACAACATAATATCCCTTGTAGGGCTGGGCAATGGCTCCGCTTTTGCGAAGACGATATAGGTCATTAAGAATATGCTGTTGCGTAAAAGAAGGAAATGCATCTTTCACGTCAGCATATGAAAATGATGGACGACCGTCAATTTCACGATTATGTACCCATTCACGAATACTCATTTTCTTACTTTTATTGCAAAGATAATCAATTTTAGATTATTCTATCACAAATAATAAGAAATATTGTGAAACAAGGAATATGCTGTGATTCGTAGTACAATGAATGTAAAATGCGCGAAATCTATTTTACTGTATCTAATTGATTATTAGGTGTTTATTGGACAATAATTGTACCGCGATTTATCTTATCGCCTGGTTACTAACATTTTACACTTTCTGCATCGGGGAAAATAGGATCATAAACATCATCAAATAACAGCTTCCCCGGATATTATGATGATGAGCAGGTGGGGCAAATCCTGCCGGATCTGGCCGAAGATGGCATCATACATCATCTTTCCAGGGGAATAAGTCTCAAAACGAAGATAACCCGTTCCGTGCTGTAATCTTGCCTTTGCCGGCATCCATCACAATATAGTCACCATCCCTGAGCAGTGTCCGTTTTGTCCCGGCTACGTGGTACGTGGAAGTTATTACCGAAAAACTTGAACCATATGAATCACGGAAATGGCCTCTCCTGCAATCAGGACGGCTGCCAATTCGCTGGGGACACGCGTATGCAGCCTGATGATGAATAACCAAAAATAACTATATTTGTAAGAATAAAGGAAAGCATAGATATGTTTGACAGTTTTTACAACAACTTCATTGCCGAAGACCGGTACAGGATGATCCTGGATGGCCTGCAGGTAACGCTCCTCATTACGGCAGGCGCCGTGCTCCTTGGCACCCTTCTGGGCGGCCTCATCTGCTGGATGCGCATGTGTCGGCATAAAGGCCTGCAGAAAGTGGCCAAGGTGTACATCAGCATTATGCGGGGCACGCCTGTACTTGTGGTCCTGATGTTGATGTACTACGTAATTATGGCTCCATTGGGAACCACGGGCATCGTGGTGGCCATCGTCACCTTCGGCATGAACACGGCGGCATATATCGGCGAAATGCTGCGCACATCCATCCAGGGGATTGACCGCGGACAGACAGAGGCCGGCCTGGCCCTGGGCTACACGCCCCGGCAGACGTTCATCCGGATTGTGCTGCCGCAGGTAATCAAGTCCGTGATGCCCGTCTATGAAGGGGAAGTGGTGAGCCTGCTGAAAGGCACCAGCATCGTGGGCTACGTCGCCGTAGCCGACATGACCCGCGCCTCCGACCTCATCCGCTCCCGCACTTTCGATGCCTTCCTCCCCATCATCGTTACGGCCATCATCTACTTCTTTATGGCGTGGCTCGTCGGCCGTCTGCTCAAGTCGCTGGTCGAAAAGCGGCACCTGTTGGCCCTGGCTGCAGCTGCGGGTCTATTGGCAGGCGCAACGGTGTGCTACATCCCCGAGCTGTTCTCCTCTCCCGCCAAGGCTGATGAAGTGGCCGATGCCCCCGCCGTATTCCAGTCCCTGGCCGGAAAGGACGTGGGCGTAGTCATCGGCAGCATACAGGACATCGCCGTCACCGAAATGGCCCCGGATGCCAACATACAGCGCATGGCCACCATCGCCGATTTGATTGCGGCGCTGGAAAATGGAAAAGTGGATATCGCAGGTAGCGAAAGCCTCACCCTTGTCTTCAACAAGGACCTGGCCGCCAGGCTGGACTCCTTAAGCGCAGGGCTGCCGGCCATTCCGGTTGGCGCCTGCTTCCGGAAGGACGGGACCGGGCTGCAGGAGGACTTCAACGACTTCCTCTCCGAAATCCGTAGCGACGGTACTTATCAGAAGATTCTGGACCGTTGGACCCGGGCCGATGATCCATCGGCCCTTGCCATCCCCCAGCCCAGGGGAAAGGGACGTACCCTGCGTGTGGCCACTTTCCCGTCCATGCCTCCACTCAATTTTATCAGTTCCGGACAGCTGTCGGGCCTTGAGCCGGACCTGCTCACGGAGTGGGCCAACCGCAGAGGTTGGAAACTGGAATACCTCATCGTGGACTTTGCCTCGCAGATGCCCGCCATCCTTACCGGCAAGGCCGATATGGCCATGGGGTACATAAGCATCACCGAGGAACGCCAGAAGGCGGTTCTCTTCTCCGACGGCTACATTGACTCTGAGATGATCCTGATTACCCGGAAAGGAGAGTTGGGAGTTCTCACCGATTCGTCACAGCCCCTGACGCAGCGGGGCGGAAAATGGTGGCCGTGGGCCCTGGCCGCCCTTATGGCCCTGGGCATTGGCGTGTGGGTGATTCTCCGCCGCCAGGCCGATGCCAAACTAGAAGCCCGCTTCCTGTCTTCGACGCAGCCCGACGACGCCCCCCTCATCCGCATCGAACACCTGAAAAAGAGCTACGGCAGTCTGGACGTGCTGAAGGACATCAATGCCGACATCCACCGCGGAGAGGTCATCTCCATCATCGGCCCCTCCGGGACGGGCAAGAGTACCCTGCTACGCGCCTTGAACCTGCTGGACCGTCCTTCTGGCGGCAGCGTCCAGGTCTTCGGCAAGAACATCCTGGTCAAGGGTTATCCCGTCCATCTGATGTGCCGGAGAATGGGCATGGTCTTCCAGAGTTTCAACCTCTTCGCGCATAAGACCATACTGGAAAACGTCATAATGGCGCCCGTTCAGTTGCTGCACATAGACCCTGATAAGGCGCAGGAGGAAGGTATGGCGCTACTGCGCAAGGTGGGCCTGGCCGAAAAGGCCCACGTCTATCCCGACAGCCTCTCCGGCGGGCAGAAGCAGCGCGTGGCCATCGCCCGCGCCCTGGCCATGAAGCCCGATGTCATCCTTTTCGACGAGCCTACATCGGCCCTGGATCCCACGATGGTGGGAGAGGTACTCAGCGTCATCCGCCAGCTGGCCGACGAAGGGATGACTATGCTCATCGTCACGCACGAGATGAAGTTTGCTTACGACGTGAGCACCCGTGTCTTCTTTATGTACGGCGGTTATATCCACGAGGACGGTACGCCTGAGCAGATTTTCGCGCATCCAGTCCATAGCGCTACAAAGGCTTTCATTCAGCGCATCCGCAAGGAAGTGTTCGAGATTGACGGTCCCGACTTCGACTTCCTGGGAATGCGTTCGTCCATCAACGCTTTCTGCTATAAATACGGCATAATGGAGAAGCGGCTGGCGGTGCGGCAGCTGACGGAAGAGATGATTAACGATCTCATGGCCGCCTACCGTCCCCTCACCGTCCGCGTCACGCACAGCGAACAGTCCGGCGTCACCGCCCTGGACTTTATGGTGGAGAAGATGGAGACCACGCCATTGAGTGAGCAGCAGCGCAGCCAGCTGGCAAAGCAATGCCGACAGGTTGTGGAAGAACCCACCGAACGTGGATTCCGTGTCAAACTGATCATATAATCTATGTTCAATAATTTGAGGAACTAAATTATCGTATTCATCTATTTCCTGAATGGGTAGATAACCGTAATTAGTATAGCCTATTTATTTCTTCTTGCAAATTAGCCGGGAACCACCCTGCGAGGGCGCCATCCATCTGCGTGTGGTGGAACTGGAAGGAAATGGGAAGAAAGTACCGGAAGCACCTCTTTCTGTATCGGGCCCAAATCATGAACTGATTATTGAAAAGACCACTGTTCATGCCAATGGCTCCGGCATAGAGTCTGTAAGCGTCAACTCCTTGCGCCAACGTTTGAGATGTGGAAAATACATCTTCATCCGGCCGATGTATTCCTCCTTCGTGATGGGCTGCGGCAGGCCTTTGTTTATCTCGCCCACGAACTGGGCGCAGTGTTCGATCATCTCATCCATTGTGCACTCCTGCAAGAACTTCCCGTCCTTATAGCAGTACATACAGTAATCCTCATTCTTAGTCCCATCGGCATTGGTGCCAAGGACTTCTTCGGTGAGCGGCATTCCGCAGCTCTGGCAAAACTTCATTTCCATATTATACTATTTTACATTCTGGCCTTGCTGTCGGTGCCGGCGCCGGTGCCGCGGTACTTGCTTTGGGAGGCGTTGAAGCTGTAGCGGATAGAGATCTTCAACTTCTGCGTGTCCATCAAGTTGGTCTGCATGATGGTATGGCTGCCGAAATCGGAATCTACGTCATAGTGGGCCAGACCCGCCAGGTCTGCCCCATCCAGGCGCAGTATCAGGGAGCCGTCGGCAAGGAGGGTCTTCTGGATGGCTGCGGTGAAGTCTAAATAGGTATTCTTAAGATACACGTTCTGCGTGTAGCCTGTGGACTGCACCATTGCGCCCAGTTCGAACTGCCAGCCGCCACGCACGGTAAGGGTATTCAATAACTGCGCGAAGCAGATGGGCTTGCCGTTGAACTTTGTTACGCGGATGCCGGAGGCTTCGCGCGGATCCGGCGAATTGATCGTAAGCCACTGCGGCTGCACCCCGACGGTGTAATTTATCGTCCAGGGCCCTATAGTGGGCGTAAGGTTGACGAAGGCTGACATCCTCCTGTATGGCGTCTCGATGTTGCGGGGCCTCACCAGCACTACTCCGTCGTTTCCGTAGGGAGAGGACCAGATCATGATGGCATCGTCCGTGCGAGTATAATTGACCATGAACGTCATCCATTTCCAGACGGCCGTAAGGCTCAGATTGTGGGACAGCTCCGGCTGCAGGCCCGCATTTCCGCTCTGCCAGATATAGCGGCTGTTGTAGCGGACGGCACTTGAAAGGTTTGCATAATTGGGCCGGTGCGTCTTTGCGCTGTAATTGAGCATCACCCGGACCGGATTCTGAGACTGAGCGCCGATGACCCCGGCGTAGGAAACATTGGGAAACCAGTTGCCGTAGTCCCTTGTTATGTTATTTGCGGGTGCTATGGCATCCTCATAGGCATAATGAACATATTCATAACGCACACCGGCGCTCAACTGCCCCACGGCGGGGATGTAGCAGCCGTAGGAAGCAAAACCGGCAATGTTGTCTTCCTTCACCGTTGCTTCTGAAGCAGGAATGGAAATGCCCGCAATCGAGTAATTGTCCGCCCGGCGGGAGAAGGTTTCCTCTGTCCCCGCCTGCAGCTGACCTTTCCATACGGGATAGGAAAGCACCGCCTTGGCGGCGTACATACGCCCGGCATTGGTGCTGCTGCTATGGATGGCGGCATCGTACGTCATGTCGCTCGTCTCCATCGATACGGACTTGGAACTGTCGTCAACCCCATAATAGTCCAGATTGACGTCAATGCCCAGCTTGCCCCCGGCGAGGCCGCTGTAATAGAGGTTGGCACCCAGGTTGTAAGGTATCCACTCCCCTATCGTATCATCCGTAACCGTGGAGAGTTTATCAACCAGTGTTCCGTTTTCAAATACGTTGTCGTTCACCTCCGTATGCAAGTTGTAAGTCAGATGCCGGCCCCATTCCAACTTGCCGCCCAGGAAATGATTGTCCGCCAGCTGCCAGTTCACGCCGGCGTTACCATATATGTTACTGCCGAAGTATTCGCTCAGGAGCGTCCCCTTGTCCTCGAAGAGCCAGTCGTCCCCGGCAGTGGTCCTTCCAAAAGTCTGTTTCTCCAAATAACTATCCTGACGGGAAGTGTTGCGGGCGTAGTTGAGACCACCAAAGATGTCCAGGCTTCCCGTACGGTAGTTCGCATTAAGGGCGCCGAAGGGATTATTACCCTTGTCCCAACGCAGGGACTGCGCATCGGAGGCATTCAGGTTGAACCCAAAGCCGTCGCCAGGGCGACGGATGGTCTTGATGCGCACAACTGCCCGCACCGTCGCATCGTACTGGGCGCCCGGATTGGTGATTACCTCGACGCTCTGGATCTCATTGCTTTGCAGACGGTCGAGTTCGGAAGCGTCGCTCAAGCGGCGTCCGTTGATGTACACCATCGGTGAGCCTTTGCCGATGACCTCCAGGCCGTTCTGACTCTTGATAAGGCCGGGCGTTTTGGCCAGGACGTCATTGGCGCTGCCGGCGTTTTCCAGCACGGAGCCGCGTACATTCGTTTGCAGCCCCTCGCCCGTAAGCTTTGTCTTAGGCATAACGGCGCTAGCCACCGCCCCCTCCAGCATCTGCGTATCATCGGACAGGGTGATCACCGCACCGTCAACGGGAGCCAGATACACTGTCTTGTAGCCCAGCATGGCCACCATCATGATGCCGTCCGGCTCGTTGGTTACAATAGCGAATGTGCCGTCCTCCTGCGTCACCGCGCCGCATACTACGGTAGAGTCAGTCCTGGAGAGCACGGCCACGTTGGCGTATGGGATCGGATCGCCCTTCTCATCCACCACTTTTCCTTTCCAGTCGTCCTTCGCCAGTGCGGGAATCGCAACCCCTGTGAGCATTAACAAAACAATCAGTCGTTTCATCGTTTATCCATGTTTTTACGGATGCAAAGTTAGCGTATCCAGCGTTCCGAAATAAAAATCAATATGGACTAAAGTACTTCCGTTTTTTAGACAGGTACCGTCCTGTTGTTAGTTAATGTCAAGCAGCCGACCATAGGTAGAGCTTGCTTGGTATCTGTCGGTCAATTCCCTGATGATGACGGTGATAGTTGTAGTCATCGATGAATCGAAGGATTCCTTGATAAAGCGCCGCGCCGTTTTCCTCAGGCTGGATGTAAATGTAGTCATCTTTTATCGTTCTCCAAAATCTTTCTATCCGGATGTTGTCCTTTGCCCGGGCAATCATAGTTGATTACCCGGGCAGGAGGTCTTTTCGACAAATTTGAATATACCAGCTAAACGCTTTTCCCAAGTTCGTATGCCTCTTCCAGCTTGGCGCTGCTTGAGATCATACGGTCTATGAGCGTCTTCATCTGGCCAGACATCTCATAGTAGTAGATGGGCGTCGCCCAGCAAACGACATCGGCATTCAAGACCTTGGCCATGATGTCGTTCACGTCGTCCTTGATGACGCAGCGGCCCAGCTTCTGGCAGGCGAAGCAGCCCTTGCAGAACTGGACTTCCTTGCCAATGAGGGAAATCTTTTCAACATCATTCCCTGCGCCCAGAGCCCCTTCCACGAACTTGTCAGCGAGCATGTCGCTGTTCGAGCCATGACGAAGGCTCGTCGAAATAACTATTACTCGTTTCATTCCTTTTATAGTGCTTACTTCAGGTTCTCTTTGAAGAAGGTTTCAATCTTGTCGTAGGGAATTACGCCGGCGACATCGTCGTAGAGGTCCACGTGGGAAGCTCCCGGGATAATCATGAGCTCCTTGTTGCTGCCGGTAAGGAGACCANTTTCTCGCCGTGGATGAGCAGAACGGGATTCTCGATTTCTCCCGCCCAGGCCAGCAGAGGCTGGTTCAGGAAGCTCTGGCAGCCGATGACGTTCCAGCCATCGTTGGAGTTGCCGCTTCGAGGGTGATAGCCGCGCGGGGTCTTATAGTAGGCGTGATAGTCCTTGACGAACCAGGGGGCATCCTCGGGCAGGGGGTCGATGACGCCGCCGGCGCGCTGGTAAGTACCTGCCGCATAGTCCTTGGTCCGCCGCTCGGCCAGGGCCTTGCGCTTCTCCTGGCGTTGCTCGGGCGTATCCTCGCTGGCGAAATAACCTTCCACGTTGACCTTGCTCATATCGTACATAGTACTGGCTACGGTTGCCTTGATTCTCGGGTCAAGCGCTGCAGCGTTGATTGCCATTCCACCAAATCCGCAGATGCCGATGATGCCGATGCGCTCAGGGTCGACCAGGTCACAGGTGGAAAGGAAATCCACTGCGGCCAGGAAATCCTCGGTATTGATGTCAGGAGACGCCATCCTGCGAGGTTCGCCGCC
>CACYHZ010000055.1 GCA_902774345.1 uncultured Bacteroidia bacterium
AAGCTGAGGCGGAAGGCCTCCTTGGGGAAACGCTTGGCATTATAGGCCACGAAGTCCTGCAGGTCCTTGACGGACTTGCTGCCCTGGGCCAGGGAGTTCAGCAGGTGATGCAGTTCCCAGGCATAGTGGGCATCGAAGGTCTCGCGCGGATCGGCCAACTTCGTATCCTCGGCTTCGGCCAGGAGGTAGATTTCGGGATAATCGGCCCGGATCTTGGGCAGGATGGCCTTCCAGAACTTGTCCGGAACCGTGCTGGCGGCATCGCAGCGGAAACCGTCCACGCCCAGTTCCAGCCAGTAACGCATGGCATCTTCCTGGGCCCACCAGACTTCCTCGTTCTCGTAATTCAGGTTGCGGGTATCGCTCCAGTCGAATTCGTAGATGGCGTTGCCTTCGGCGTCGCGCTCATAGAAATCGGCAGGTTTTCCCGTCATCCAGACGTTATCCGGGGAGGTATGGTTGGCAACCCAGTCCAACACCACCTTGAAGCCCAGCGCGTGGGCGGCGTCCAGCATCTGCTTGAAGTCTTCCAGCGTACCGAACTCCGGATTCACGGACTTGTAATCCTGGATGGCATAGTAGGAACCCAGGGTGCCCTTGCGGCCTTCCACGCCAATGCTGTAGATGGGCATAAACCAGAGGATGTCCACGCCCAGGTCTTTCAGCCGGGGCAGCTGGACTTCCACACCGTGGAAACTCCCTTCCGGGGAGAACTGGCGGACGTTCACTTCATACACCACCGCATTGTAGGTCCATTCGGGATGGGCGGGAGCGGCTTCCTGTTTGGGAGCGCATGCGGCAAAAACGGACAGGACTGCTGCCAAAATAAGCTTTTTCATAGGGCTTTACTGTTGGAAAACAACTGAACTGTAAGCGGGAAGGGTAACGGAAGAGCCGCTCACTTCAATCTTTTTATTGGAAACGATAATCTTGTCCAGCTTATCCGAGCCGCGATTTACGGTGACGGAAGAGCCGGATAGGTTGTGCATGACCAGCACCTTCTCCGAAGAGGATTTCATGTACCAGGCAGCCACGGCACCGTTGTCCGACGACGTGGTTTCGATGGCACCTTCCGCCAGGGCCGAATGGGTGTTGCGGGCATAGGCGAAATGGCGGTACAGCTGCAGGAGGGAACGGTTATCGGCCGCCTGAGCCTCTACGGATGATTCGGCGGTGATGACCGATTTGTCAAAGCTGCACCAGGAGGTAGGAACCGAGCAGCTGCGGGTCCAGTTGATGGGCTGACGGACGTTTTCATCGCCGGAAGATTTGACGCCCCAGTAACCCAGTTCTTCGCCCTGATAGATAAAGGGCTTGCCGGGAGACGTGAGCAGGATCGCGCCGGCCAGGCGCTTCTTCTGCTCGTGGTTACCCAGTTCCGAGGCTACGCGGTTCTCGTCGTGGTTGGACAGCTTGATGGCATCCAGGAAGCCACTGGAGTGCGTGTGCTGGCGGTTGGCATAGGCATTCTTGTTCTTGGTCTGGATGCTGGCGATGGTGGAGCCCAAATCCGAACCGCTACCCCTGTTGATGCGGTCTTTCACCGTACCGTAGTAGGCAAAGTCGAACAGAGAAGGCAGGCCCTTGTAATAAGGAGCCACAACGTCGGCGTTCCAGTCGTAGGCCTCGCCCACCATGTAGATGTCGCCGGCGCCGCCGCGAGCCTTGTAGGTGGCATTGCAGTGGTTGTACCACTCGGAAAGGAACTTCACGTTGGCATCCGTGTGGCACTGGTAGATCCACATCACGGCGTCCAGACGGAGGCCGTTTACGCCCATGTTTATCCATTTGTCGGCGCTTGCTGCCAGGTCCTGGAAGGAATCGCTGTTCTGGCAGGTTTGCCAGGGGCCATAGCTCAGGTCGGGCATGGAGCCGTCAAAGCTGCCGAAATACGCATCGGCGAGCATAAGGTTTCCGCCGCCACTGGCATTGAGTTCAAACTCTTTGCCGAATATCAGCTGCGCACCGGTGCTGCCCCATTTGGTGCCGGCATCCCAACTGGTGGTCGATGTACGTACAAGGAAGCCCCAGTTTGAGTTGACATTCAGGGTGAGCTCATAGGTGTTGGTGGAAGTCTCGTTCATCCCGTAGTTGTCATTGGTGAATATCCAGACTTGGGGATTTGTTTTATTGGGTTTGTGGTTGTCCTGCGTCGTGGGCGTTACCGTACATCTGTAACGCGCCTCATCCTTGCCGTTAACTTTAACGAAATACCTGACCACTTTGAAATGCAGCAGCCCGGAATAGGTCGCGGTCTGATTCCAACTTCCCATATTGGGATAAGTCTGACCGGCGAAGTTGTCCACGGGAGTGGGATTGGCAGGGTCGGCAAACACATAATAGCTGCGGTACTTGCTGTTTTTGTCAGCCTTAGCCTGTTTAAACCAACTGCACTGGTCACCGGAATGGTTCAGGACATAGTCGATGTAAATGTCGATATTCTTTTCCTTGGCCTTGGTAATGAGTTCCTGCAACTTGGCCTCGCTTCCGTATTTGGGATTGATCTTGAAATAATCCTTGATGTCGTAAGCGTGGTAGGACTGGGAATCATTGATGGGGCTGAGCCACAGGGCGGTGGCGCCGATGGCATCCAGATAGTCCAGGTGGTTGATGATGCCCTGGAAGTCGCCCCAGCCGTCGCCGTCGGAGTCGGCGAAGGAATAGACGTTCAGCTGATAGGTGATTCCGGATTTCTTGTTCGCGGGGGCGAGGGAGGCGTCATAATCGCCGTAAAGCTCTCCGCCTACTTCGGCCTCCCCTTCTTTCCCGTGGGTGAAGTCCGTCCCCGCCGTCAGGATATAGGCAATCTGGTTGGCCTCGGACAGATACATGTCATAGTTGCCTGCAGGCAGCTTGATGTTATCCCCTCCTGTGGCCAGAGATATCTTGGCACCCACTTTAACTGAAGAGGCGCCGAAGTTCACATCCCAGTTTTTGTTCTTGCGGAACTTGAACTCGTCGGAGGACTGGACGGCCACGTTGAAGGCGGCGTGCCAGGTGCCGTTGGTCTTCATGGCGATGTCCTTGTCCCAGCCGCCGGCTACCGTGCCCACGACGGACCATTCGCTGGCTTTGTTGAAAGCGCTGGCGGGAATGACGTCTTCCTTCTGGGGATCTTGATCTTCACCGGGAGTGATTTCGGGTTCGGTTTTGTTGCAGGCAACAAAGGCAAGCGCTGCAACAATGACTAAATACAGGTGAAAATGCTTCATATTGCGTGTTATTATTACTTCGGTCAAGCATACAATTATAGTAAAAATCGCCCTTTTTTCCAACCCTTTTCCACCCAATAGCGCAGTTTTTCGGATGGATGGTTAAATCCACGCTTTTTTGCTATATTTGCATCTCAAATTGAGATTTATGGCATATTACGAATTGAACGAGCAGGAGCTCGGTAGAAGAGAGTCACTGAAGCAGCTCCGCGAACTGGGCATCAATCCCTATCCGGCACCGTTGTATCCCGTGAACGCCACCGCCACGGAAATCCTTGCGGGATACCAGGAAGGAAGTTTCCAGGATGTTTGCATCGCCGGACGCATTATGTCCCGCAACATCATGGGCGCCGCCTCTTTTATGAAGCTGCAGGACCACACTGGCCGCATCCAAGTGTACGTAAAACGGGACGAGATCTGCCCCGGAGAAGATAAAACCCTGTACAACACCGTCTTCAAGAAGCTGTTGGATATCGGCGACTTCATCGGCATCAAGGGCTATGCCTTCGTCACCAAAACCGGCGAGGTATCGGTCCATGCCAAGGAGCTCACCGTCCTTTCGAAGTCCCTGCGCGTGCTGCCCATCGTCAAAACCGATGCCGACGGCACCGTGCACGACGGCTTTACGGATCCCGAACTCCGCTACCGCCAGCGCTATGTGGACCTGGTGGTGAACCCGCAGGTGAAGGATACCTTCTTCAAGCGCAGCCTCATCATCAACACCATGCGCCAGTGCTTCAACGAAGCCGGCTGCCTGGAAGTGGAAACGCCGATCCTGCAGGCCATTCCGGGTGGTGCTACGGCCCGTCCGTTCATCACGCACCACAATGCCCTGGACGTGGACATGTACATGCGTATAGCCAATGAGCTGTACCTGAAGCGCCTGATCGTGGGCGGCTTCGCCGGCGTGTACGAGTTCGCCAAGAACTTCCGCAACGAGGGCATGGACAAGACCCACAATCCGGAATTCACCTGCGTGGAAATGTACATCGCCTACAAGGATTACATCTGGATGATGGAATTCACGGAGAAGATGCTCCAGCGTGTGGCCGAAGCCACCGGCGGCGTGCGCAAGACCATCGGCGGGAACGAGATTTCCTTCGAAGGGCCCTTCCGCCGCCTGCCCATCCTGGACGCCATCAAGGAATACGCCGGCGTGGACGTGAAAGGAATGGACGAGGAGCAGCTGCGGGCCACCTGCAAGCAGCTGAACGTGGAAGTGTCGCCCGAAATGGGCGTCGGCAAGCTCATCGACGCCATCTTCGGAGAGTACTGCGAACACCAGCTCATCCAGCCCACCTTCATCATTGACTATCCGGTGGAAATGAGTCCCCTCACCAAGCGCTGCCGTTACGACGACTCCCTCACCGAACGCTTCGAACTGTTCGTGAACGGTAAGGAACTGGCCAATGCCTATTCCGAGCTCAACGACCCCATCGACCAGCTGGAACGCTTCGAGGAGCAGGCAGCCCTCAAGAACAAAGGCGATGACGAAGCCATGTACATCGACTACGACTTTGTCCGCGCTCTGGAATACGGCATGCCGCCCACTTCGGGCATCGGCATCGGTATTGACCGCCTGACGATGTTTATGACCGGGCAGGAGAGCATCCAGGACGTGCTGTTCTTCCCGATGATGCGTCCGGAGAAGTTTTGAGAACCGAAACCATCACATCGGCTTCCAATCCGAAATTCAGGAACTTGCTCCTGCTGCAGGAAAAATCCAAGGCGCGGCGGGAGCAGGGTCTTTTTGTGGTGGAGGGTCGAAGAGAACTGGAACACTGCCTGGAGGCAGGCTTCACGGTCAAGACCCTGTTCTGCTGTCCGGAGATTGCCGGGCAGGCCGGCCTTGAGCTGGCAGCCCATCCCCGGCTGGAGCGGGCAGCCATCATTGAGATGCCGGAACAGCTGTACCGCAAGGCGGCCTATCGGGAAAGCACGGAAGGCGTGCTGGCCGAAGTGGAATACAAGTCACTGAAACTGGAGGATCTACAGCTTCCGGAAAACCCGCTTATCGTGGTGCTGGAGGCCGTGGAGAAGCCCGGGAACCTGGGCGCGGTGCTGCGCAGCGCCGACGCCGCCGGGGCCCATGCCGTCATCTTCTGCGACCCCCTTACCGACCTGTATAACCCCAACCTGATCCGGGCTTCCATCGGCGCGGTGTTCACCGTCCCCACGGTGGCGGCCTCGTCCGAAGAAACCATCGCCTTCCTGAAGGCCCGTCATATTCAGATCCTGACGGCGCAGCTGCAGGATTCCTCGCCCTATTACGACGTGGATATGCAGCGGGGGACGGCCATCGTGATGGGAACGGAATCCACCGGCCTCACGCCCCTTTGGCGCCAGGCGGCCGACGCCCACATCCGAATCCCGATGCTGGGCCGGCTGGACAGCCTGAATGTATCGGTGAGCGCCGCCATCCTGCTGTATGAGGCCGTCCGGCAGCGGGAAAGCGCAAACACGTGCAAATAAGCCTTATTACTATGGATATCAGAATCGGAAACGGATACGACGTTCACGCGCTGGCACCGGGCCTGCCCATGTGGCTGGGCGGGGTGCAGATTCCCTCGGAAACGGGCTTCGTAGCCCACTCGGACGGCGATGTAGCCATCCACGCCCTGTGCGATGCCCTGCTGGGGGCCCTGGCCCTCGGCGATATCGGCCATCTGTTCCCCGACACCTCCGCCGAGTGGAAAGGCATCGACAGCAAGATCCTGCTCCGGAAAGTGGTGGACCTGATCCATGAAAAAGGCTGGCAGGTGGGGAATGTCGATATTACCATCGCCCTGCAACGCCCCAAACTGGCCCCGCATATCGTGACCATGCGGGAAACGCTCTCCCCTATTCTGGGCATCACGCCCGACCGCGTTTCGGTTAAAGCCACCACCACGGAGCGCCTGGGTTTCGTTGGCCGCTGCGAAGGCTGCGAGGTCTGGGCCACCGCCCTGCTGATACAACGATAAACCTACAGAAAAAGCCTCTCCCGGACTGGGAGGGGCTTTTTTCGTAAAAAGATGGTCGATGGGTTAGAAGGGCAGGTCGTCGGTGGGATCTGCGGCCGGGAGGGGACCCTGGTAGCTCTGGGGCGCTGCCTGCGGAGCTGCTTGCGGTGCTGAGGGAGCAGCCGGGGCCGGCTGGGCATAGCCGCCCTGGTAAGCGGGCTGGGGCTGTGCACCATCGGGCTGGCCATCCGGGCGCTTGCCCAGAAGCTGCAGGGTATCTACCACTACTTCGGTGGTGTAGCGTTTGTTTCCGGTCTGGTCGGTCCACTGGCGGGTGCGCAGACGTCCCTCCACATAAAGCTGGGTGCCTTTGCGGACGAACTTTTCCACTACGTCCGCATTGCCGCGCCAAACGACTACGTTGTGCCATTCGGTGTTTTCGCGGAGTTCACCGTTGCGGTCCCTGAAACGTTCGGAGGTGGCCAGGGGGAAGGATGCCACTTTGGCATTGTTGCCCGGGTTGGAAGGATTGGTCTCGAGGTAACGTACATCCGGGTCTTTTCCAACGTTACCGATGAGCATGACTTTATTAAGCGACATAATACTAAGAAATTAAAGATTGCGAAGCATCCAGCAAACGCAATCGCAATTTACAAAAAATTCCGTGAATTAGAAAATAAATCGAAGCCTGGAAAGCCTATATTTGGGCAGCCATCCTTTCCACGTCCGGCTGTTCCCCGGTGAAGAGGCTGTAGCCGGCCACGGCTTGCCAAAGCAGCCATCGGCGGCCGCTCAAATAAGCCTT
Source organism: uncultured Bacteroidia bacterium (assembly GCA_902774345.1). Taxonomy (GTDB): domain Bacteria; phylum Bacteroidota; class Bacteroidia; order Bacteroidales; family UBA932; genus Cryptobacteroides. The sequence goes on from CACYHZ010000055.1 coordinate 6,960, forward strand.
GCAGGGAAGGGAGGCCAGCCTCGGCGCTTTGTATTCGGCCTCAAGAACAACGGCTTCGGCCAAAGGAAGGCCAGCCGGGACCGGCGCGCTGCCGGGCAGCGTGTACAGTACCAGATCCGGCGTCAGGGTGTGGACCTGGTCCAGCGAAACGGCCGGACAGCCCAGTGCCCTCGCTACGGTTACGCTGCAGCCCAGTTGCCGGGCTGCCGCAACGGCAGCCCGTGCAGCTCCGCCTGTTCCTACCACCAGCGCCCGGGAAACCGGAAGGCCGCATTCGCGGACGGCGCCCAGGATTCCATCGACATCGGTATTGTATCCTTTGAGCCCCTCCCCGCAGCGAACGACCAGGTTCACCGCACCGGTTTCCTGTGCGTGCGGGGAAAGCGCATCCACGCTGGCGAAGGCATCTTGTTTGAACGGTGCTGTGACGTTGATGCCTTCGTAATCGGCCAGAAAGGCCTTCCAGGCATCTTCAAAGCAGGGATAGTCCAGCAAGTCGTACGGGTATCGGCCCTGATAGGCGGCGGCAAAAAGGCGCGGGCTCAGCGAGCCCGACACAGGATGGCCTATGAGCGCAAAGCGTTTCACGGCTTGCGGATAAAGGACTCGTGGATATAGGTAACGATGCCGCAAACGGCGTTCACAACAACCTGGGATTCGTGGTTGAGGGTGGCGTAAATCATCGCCAGACTCAGGGGAATGCCCCAGATGCCCACCAGGGCGCCGGCCACGATGCCGTGGTAGGCCCCGAAGCCGCCCGGAACAGGAATGGCGGTGGTGATGCAGCCGATGATCATAATCAGGAAGGTATCGGCCAGCGTCAGGGAGGCGAATTGTTCGATATCCTGAAGCGCCCAGACGATGCTGGCACTGGTGCCCCAGAGGAAAATCCAAATAAGGATGGTGTCCAGCACGAAAAGCCAGCCTTTGTGCATGTGCCGGATAGAGGCGATGCCGTGGCCGATGCCGGCGATAAACTGCCAGACCTTGCTCCACATCCCACCTTTCTTCCGCAGGGCCCATAACAGGATGATAATCCCCACTAAAAAAGCCAGAACGCCAATCAGGAGCCACCAGATATTGCTTTTACTGTCGGCGCCGCTGAAACTGCCCATGAGCCAGGAGCCGAAATGCTCCCGCTCCACGAACATCAGGACCACGGCTATGATAATTGCCAGCACCACATCCAACCCCCTGTCCATGACCACGGTTCCCAGACCTTTGTTGAAGCCGACAAGCCGGCGCCCTTCCTGGTCCTGGGCCGAACGGTTGATCACATAGCCCACGCGGACCACGTCACCGGCACGGGGAACCACCAGGTTCACGGCATTGCCGATGCCATAGGCATTGATAGAGGTGACCGCCGATGTCGATGCATCCAGCGGCAGCAGGAGCCGGCGCCAGCGCAGGCCGCGGACAATCAGGCCCAGCACGCCGAACAGCATAGCCAGCAGCACATATTCCCACCGGCAGTGCCGGAGGGCTTCGCCGAACTGGGTCCAGTCCACGCTGCGCAGGCAGAAATAGACCAGTACCACAGCCACGACGGCCCAGAAACTATAGTGGAGGATATTTTTGGCTTTCTTGTCCATACGGGAACAAAGTTAATGGAAAATCCGTAAATATTGGTTATTTTTGTATGTTAAAACAGACATTCCTATGAAATCCATCCTTGGTATCGGCAATGCCCTCACTGACATCCTGGCCGTCCTTCCGGACGACACCCTCCTTCGCAAATACCATCTTCCGCTGGGCAGTATGCAGCACGTGGATATGGAAACCGGCGACCGCATCTGGGAAGCCTTGAAGGAATATGGCGTCAAGTACGTCCCGGGCGGGAGCGCCGCCAATACCATCACCTGCACGGCCATCTTCGGGATGCCGTCGGGATTCCTGGGAAAAATCGGCAACGACGATCTTGGCAATCTGTTCAAGAGCACGATGGAGCAGTATGGCGTGAAGGCGCAAATGCTTTACAGCCAGAAGTCTTCGGGCCGATGCATGGTGTTCATCACCGGCGCCAACGCAGAGCGCACCTTCGCCGATTATATGGGCGCCACCCTGGAACTGGGCCCTGACGACCTGGATCCCAGTTTCTTCGAAGGATATGACTATTTCCACATCGAAGGCTATCTGGTGCAGAACCAGGAACTGATTTCCAAGGCCGCCCGCCTGGCCAAGGCCGCCGGCTGCATCATCTCCATCGACATGGCCTCTTACAATGTGGTGGAGTCCAACGGCGCCTTCTTCCACAATCTGGTCGAAAATTACGTCGATATCGTCTTCGCCAACGAAAGCGAAGCCAAGGCCTTTACCAAACTGGAGCCCCGCGCCGCCATCGACGAACTGGCCAAGCAGTGCAAGATTGCCGTAGTGAAGGTGGGCAAGCAGGGTTCCATGGTCAAATCCGGCGACGAATACCATTTCATCGAGCCCTGGCCGGCCCAGCCCATCGACGCTACCGGTGCAGGCGACACCTATGCCGCCGGTTTCCTCTACGCCCATTCCCTGGGCATGCCGCTTAAGGTTTGCGGCGAAATCGGCTCCATCATTGCAGCCAAGGTAGTGGAGGTAATCGGCACCAAGATCGACATTCCCCGCTGGCGTACCGCCAAGGAAGAAATCCGCGCCCTGATTGCCGCCAACCAGCAGTAGGCCATGAAGAAGTACCTGATTGTCTTCCTGATCGCGATGGTGCCGCTCATCGAAATCCGTGGCGCCATTCCCTATGCCGTGGGCTTCGGCCTGCCCCTGGCCCCCTCCATCCTGGTGGCAGTGCTTGGTAATATGCTTCCCGTCCCCTTCATCTTCCTCTTCGCCCGCAAGGTGCTGGAGTGGGGAAAGGATAAAAAGGTCATCGGCGGCTTCTGCAACTGGTGCCTTGAGAAGGGCGAAAAGGGGGGTCGAAAATTGGAGGCCAAGGCCGGCAGAGGCCTCTATTGGGCGCTATTCCTCTTCGTGGGCATTCCGCTGCCCGGCACCGGCGCATGGACCGGCACCCTGGCCGCCAGCATCCTGGACATGGACTTCAAAAAGAGTGTCCTGGCCGTGATGGGCGGCGTTTTACTGGCCGGCGCCATTATGCTGCTGGGCTCGCTGGGCGTCTTCGGCGCCATCGGGTTAATGCAGTAGCGTATTTTACCTTAAGGAGTGCATCTGAACGGGGGCGGACAGCTCCTCAATCAGCTGCAGTTCCTCGGAGGAGAAGTCGATGTAGTCCAGGGCCTTCAGGTTGTCCTCAATCTGGGCTACGGAACTGGCGCCGATAATCACCGAGGTCATGCGGCGGTCGTTCAGCAGCCAGGACAGGGCCATTTGGGCCATCTGGCCGCGGCTGGCCGCCAGGTCGTTCAAGCCTCTGATGGCGTGCATCATTTCCGGGGTAAGCATCTCTCTTTTCAGGAATTTACCCTGCGCCATGCGGGAATCGGCCGGAATACCGTCCAGATACCGGTTGGTCAGCAGCCCTTGCTGTAAGGGCGAGAAGGAGATAAAGCCCGTACCATGCTCCTGACACAGATCCACGAGGCCGCTGCACTGGGGAGAGCGGTCGATGATGTTGTACCGGTCCTGATACAGCAGGCAGGGCACATCGTGACTGGCCAGATACTGGTACGCTTGCCGGGCCTGCTCGGTAGGATAACGGGAGAGCCCCACATACAGGGCTTTCCCCTGCCGGACGATGTCCACCAGCGCCTGCATCGTTTCTTCCAGCGGAGTTTCCGGGTCCCAGCGATGGGAATAGAACACGTCCACATAGTCCAGCTTCATCCGCCGCAGACTCTGATCCAGGCTGGACATCAGGTATTTACGGGAGCCGCCGTCGCCATACGGGCCCGGCCACATATCCCATCCGGCCTTGGTGCTGATCAAGAGTTCGTCCCGGTAAGGGCGGAAGGAGCTTTCCATCAGGCGGCCGAAATTCTCCTCGGCCGTTCCGTATTCGGGACCATAATTATTCGCCAGGTCGAAGTGACAGATACCCCGGTCGAAGGCATAATGCGCCATAGCCTTCACGTCCTGGAAGGGCTTATGCGAGCCGAAGTTGTGCCAGAGGCCCAGGGCCAGCACGGGAATCTTGACACCCGAGCGGCCGCAGCGGCGATACTCCATCGCTTCGTAGCGACTGGGAGATGGGGAGAAAACAGGTTCGATCATAACTTTATTCGTTAAATCCATCCATAATGACAGTGGGTTTGCCTTCCGAGTCGAAGGCGCCCAGTTTATACTGGCCCGGGCGGCATTCGGGTTCCCAGTAGAAAGACGGGCTTCGTCCACCTCGAAACCGGTTTCGACCAGCATCACCGGGGTATGGTATTTCTCCCAGACGTGGACGATGTTGGCCATACAGTGCGTAATCGCCTCCTCCTCGTCCGTCTCCAGGCCGGAATCCAGCGCCCAATACGGATACAGCGACATGCCCACGATATCCCACTTGGCGCCATATTTGGCCAGGGTATCCAGGTTGCTGTCGTACAGGGGCTGGTAGAAGCCGTTGTCCAGATGGACGATGACCTTGGCCTTCGGGAAGACTTCCTTCACGGCATTATAGCCGGCAGCGAAGAGCCCGGCATACTGCTGCGGGTTGTTCCGCAGGTGGCCGACAGATTCCAGGATGGTAACGCGGCCCAGGGAATCGGGGATGGGGTCGCCCCACTGGTTCCCCTTGACGGACCAGAGGAAGCCGTGGGAGGTCTCGTTGCCCACCTGTACCCAACGGGGCTCGATGCCTTCGGCCTTCAGGGCGGAAAGGACGTCTTTGGTATGATCGGCCAGCAGGACCTTGATCTCTTCGTAGCTCTTGCCACTCCAGGCGGCGGGGATATTCTGCTTCTTGGGATCGGCCCAGAAGTCGCTGTAGTGGAAATCGACCATGATGGCCATATCCAGTTCCCGGGCTCTCCGGGCTTTCACCAGCAGGTCCTCCTTGCCGTTCCAGTTACCGTGCCTGGACGGATCCACCCATACGCGGAAGCGGACGGCGTCCAGCCCCAGTTCCTTCATCAGGGCCGTACACTCCCTTTCCTCCCCTTCCCTATTGTAGAATTTGAGCCCGTAGGATTCGTACTCGGTGGCCCAGCCAATATCGGCCCCTTTCCAATAATGCCTGGTTTCGCAGGCCGAAAAGAGCGCTATAAACGATAGTAATAAGAATATTTTTTTCATATCCAGCCGTTTATCCTTGTCTTACATACAAAGATAACAACATTTTCGATACGAAAAAGCCGACTGGATAAAGATGAAACTATAGACTCAGTACCAACTCTACCGGGCAATGGTCCGAGCCGAAGACTTCGTTGTGGATTTCGGTGGATTCGATGCTGCCTTTCAGGGCCTCCGACACCACGAAATAGTCGATGCGCCAGCCCGCATTCCGGGCCCGGGCGTTCATCCGGTAACTCCACCAGGAGTACTTGACCTCTTCGGGGTGCTGATAGCGCCAGCTGTCCACGAATCCGGCTGCCAGCAGTTCTGTAAACTTGGCCCTTTCCTGATCCGTAAAACCGGCATTCATGTGGTTTGTGGAGGGATTTTTCAGGTCGATTTCCTCATGCGCCACGTTCAGGTCCCCGCAATACACGACCGGCTTGGGAAGGCTGCAGAGGTAGCTGCGCAGG
>CACYHZ010000056.1:0-10173 GCA_902774345.1 uncultured Bacteroidia bacterium
ATCGCCTCCGGGAAACTGACCTGGGACAGCGAAGAGCATCCGGACGAGTATCCTTCCTGGGCCAATGTGTCGCCCGACGGTAACATGGGTGTCTATGTGAAGAACCACAACCTGTGGGTGATGGACCGGGAGAACCTGAAGAAGGCCGCCAAGGACGAAAAAGACAGCACCCTGGTGGAGCGCGCCCTCACCACCGACGGCACCAAGGACTATTCCTGGGACGGGGACAACTACACCGGTGACACGGAGGCCGACAGTACCAAGCGCAATTTCCCGATGCTGCGCTGGGCCCCGGACGGCAAGCACTTCGCCCTGCTGCGCTGGGACATGAGCGGCATCAAGGAGTTCTGGGTAATCAATTCCCTGGCCCAGCCCCGTCCGGAACTGGAGACCTACCATTACCAGATGCCCGGCGAACCCGGACCTAAGGGAAAACTGATTGTGATGGACCTGGAAGGCCAGGCCAAGGAATACGCCTGGGACGCCTTCAAGGACCAGGACGGCCAGCTCCTGGACGCCGTCCCCCAGCCCCAGGAGCGTTACAAGGACTTCTACAGCCCCAAATGGCTGGGCGGAGAGGACCATTTCTATCTTTTCCGCATGAGCCGGGACCTGAAGCGCTATGACCTGTGCCGCGTGGACCTGGCCGCCGACAGCACCAAGACCATCGTGGCCGAACGCCTGAACACCTATGTGGAGGTACGCGACCCTAAATTCCTCCCTAACGGTGACTTCGTCTGGTGGAGCGAGCGCAACGGCTGGGCCAACCTCTATCTGTACGGGGCCGACGGCACCCTCAAGAAAAACCTCACCGAAGGCTCCTTCCATGTGGAGGACGTCCTGGCCGTCGGGCCCAATTACCTGGTGGTGAGCGCCTGCGGCGTAAACGAAGGCGAAAATCCTTACCAGATGCACAACTACCGCGTACCGCTTAACGGAGGCCCCATGGTGCAGCTGGACATGAACGATATGGACGTGCTGGCCGATGCTTCCTATGACGGAAAATTTATCGTAGCCAACTACTCTCGCGTGGATTACAAACCCGCCGTGATGCTGGTGAACACCGCCAGCGGCAAGCGCACGCATCTGGAAGAGGCCGATTTCTCCCGTCTCTTCGAGGCCGGCTACAAGTTCCCGGAGCGCTTCAAGGTTAAAGCGGCCGATGGCATCACGGACCTTTGGGGAGAGTTGCACAAGCCCTTTGACTTCGACTCCACCAAGGTGTATGCCATTGCCGATTATGTCTATCCCGGCCCACAGGTGGAGGCTAACGACATCTCCTGGCGCTTCAACCTGCGCACGGACCAACTGGCCCAACTGGGCATGATCGTGATTACCGTGGGCAACCGCGGCGGGCATCCCAACCGCAGCAAATGGTACCATAACTATGGCTACGGGAACCTTCGCGACTACGGCCTGGAGGACCAGAAATACGCCATCCAGCAGCTGGGAGCCCGCTACTGTTGGATCGACCTGGACCGCGTGGGCATCCACGGCCATTCCGGCGGCGGATTCATGAGTACCGCTGCCATCCTCACCTACCCCGACTTCTTCAAGGCGGCCGTTTCCTGCGCCGGCAACCACGACAACAGCATCTACAACCGCTGGTGGAGCGAGCAGCACCACGGCATCCAGGAGAAGGTATCCCAGGCCGATACTTCCTTCGTTTACCATATCAACACCAACCAGGAACTGGCTTCCCGCCTGAAAGGTCACCTGATGCTGGTCACCGGGGACCAGGACAACAACGTGAACCCCGCCAACACCATCCGTGTGGTGAATGCCCTCATCAAGGCCAACAAACGCTTCGAACTGGTGGTGCTTCCCGGCCAGCGCCACGGCTTCGGCGCCATGAACGACTGGTTCTTCTGGAAGATGGCCGACCACTACTCCCGTTACCTGATGGGCGACCGCAAACCCCGCCCCATTGACATAGCCCAAATGAATAATGACTGACGCCATGAAAAGAATACTCCTTCCCCTGGCCGCGCTGCTGATGGCTGCCGGCTGTAATCATTTTCAGGTAGAGACCTACCAGGACAACCTGGAGATGGCCGCCGGTGAGAACCCGGACGATTCCCTCCTGTTCAGCATCAACGTGGATTACGTAACGGGCGGCCTGTCCCAGAAAGCGATGGAAAACGTGAACCGGAGCATTGTGCTGCATGCCTTCGACCTGGACAACCCCGAGATTTCGCTGGAAGAGGCCGCCATCACCTACCGGGATAACCTGGTGGACGAATACCTCACGGACTATGAAGCCAGAGAAGATGGCTTCTACTGCTGGGAGGATGACATCCAGGGCGAGTTCCTGCCCGACTGGAAGGGCTGGAAGAACTACCTGCTGCGCTACTATTATTTCCGGGCCGGCGCCCACGGCATCGATACCGAGAGCTACCTGGTTTTCGAATCCAAGACGGGGCGGCAGATCCAGGAGGCCGACCTGTTCAAAGACGGGTTCGAGGAGCCTGTTGCCGATATGCTCCGCGCTGCCGTGGAAGATTCCTTCCCTTATGAAGAGGAACTGTCGGACATGCTGCGGCTGGAAAATGTGGTCCCGAACGGAAACTTTTTCATGGATAAGGACGGCATTACCTGGGCTTATCAGCCCTACGAGGTAGGCCCCTATGCGCTGGGCATCGTCACCGCCACCCTGTCCTGGGAGGATTTGAAACCTTATTTGAAATAGCCATGGAATGGATTGTGACTGAAGTGGACGGGAAGGTCGCATCCATCGCGACCGACTACCGTCACCTGCCCCACATCGCGGCCGAAGTGGCGGCGCTGCCGCCGGAGGAAACCGGCTCGGTGGGCACCCGGAAGATTTCCACCGGGGAGCTGCTGGAGTTCGCCCGCTACCTGAGCTGGGAGGACCTGCGACTTTTCGGCAGCCCCTTCCAGCTGAAGGTGTGGAAGACCCTGTACGAGCTGGAGCCCCGCCTGTACAGCTACACGGAACTGGCCGAAAAGGTGGGCATCCCGCAGGGCGTGAGGGCCGTGGCGCACGCCGTGGCCATCAACCCCGTGGCCTACGTCATCCCCTGCCACCTCATCGTCCCCAAGGAGACCATCGACCGGGCACAGGAAATCCTGACATCGGCCCTGGGGACCCTGTTCAAGGGAAAGGACCTGTACCTGCTGGACAGTATAGACGTTGGGGCCTACGCCTATGGCGCAGACCTCAAACGGGAACTGATCAAGCTGCAGCTTTCTTAGCTTATTTGGTACCGAAAATGCGATCGCCTGCATCTCCCAGACCGGGGACGATGTAGGCGTTTTCGTTCAGATACTCGTCCACGGCGGCCACATAGATATCCACGTCGGGATGCGCGGCCTGCACCTTCTCGATGCCCTCAGGAACGGCCACCAGGCACATCAGGCGGACATTGCGGCATCCTTTCCGCTTCAGCAGGGTCAGGGCGTCGACGGCGCTGCCGCCGGTGGCCAGCATCGGATCGGTCACGATGACCAGGCGGTCGTCAATGTCTTCCGGGAGCTTGCAGAAATATTCCACGGGCTGGTGGGTCTGCTCGTCCCGATACAGGCCGATATGGCCAACCCTCGCCACGGGAACCAGTGTCAGGAGGCCTTCCACCATGCCCAGGCCTGCACGCAGGATGGGAACGATGGCCAGTTTCCGACCGCTCACCTCCTTGGCGATGGTCTTGCAGATAGGCGTCTCGATTTCAATCGATTCCAGCGGAACGTCGCGCGTTACTTCATAGCCCATCAGGAGGGATATCTCTTTCAGGAGCTCGCGAAAATCCTTGGAACCGGTTTCCTTTTTGCGCAGGAGGGTCAGCTTATGCTGAATCATCGGATGATTGATCACATGCAATTGGCTCATATCAGAATCGTGTTTATATCCATGCAAAGATACGGATTCCTCTTCATCAATCAAAGCGTTTTTCCAGCTGGGCCACGGCCTCCTGAATCTTTTGGGTCTGGGCATCCAGCCACTCCGTGGTAGCACCTTCGGCAGGCACGGGATCCAGGGGGACGGGGTCCCCGATAGCCAGCCGGTAGCGATGGGGGAACTTCCAGAAGGCATTCCAGACGGGAACCACCTGCGCCCCGCTCTTGGCAGCGAGCAGCGCCGCTCCGTTTTGGAACTTCTGCAGGCCCACCCCACTCTTGTTCCGCTTTCCTTCCGGATAGATAATCAGGCTCTCCCCTTTTCCCAGGGCCACCAGGGACTCTTCCACCCAGCGGGTGGCCGCATGCTTGCGGTCCAGCGGAATACACTGGGCCGTCCGGTAAAAGGACCGGGTAAAGTTGCTCTTGTCATAATAGTCCTTGGCCACCAGCGGGCGGATCATCCAGGGGAAATACGTGACCATCAAGATTACCGGGTCTATCAGGCCCACGTGGCGGCAGGCGTAGATAGCAGGCCCCTGCGGCACAGGCTTGGGACCGTACAGTTTGGGCCGTTGGACCAGGTGGACCATCAAGTAGCTAATGTAGCGCAGGCAGCGCTCTTTGAAGCCCAGGTGGGCTTCCTTCACCGTTCCAGCCATCAGCCTACTACAATGTTAATCTGCTGCCCGGTCAGTTCCATGGTAAGGGGAAGACGGCCGGGGATTTCGCCGTCCACCTCCACGATATCTGCCACTTCTCCAAGGGGCTTCACGCTCATCTTCCGGAAGCGCTTGGTGATCATCTCCGGCTGGACGGCCAGGTCGCCGGACAGGCAGTGCATCATCAGCGCCATGCCCTTGGCGTGATTCACGCCGGGCATGATGGAAATATCCAGCATCCCATCGTCCCAACGGGTATCCTGGGCGGTCTGGATGAGGCCGCTGCCGCGGTAGGTGCCATTGCCCAGGGTGGCGGTGAACAGCTTGCCTTTGTACACCACTTCGCCGTCCAAGGTAATCTCGACGGGGTTCCGCTTACGGGAAAGCGTGGAATAAGGGGCCACCAGCGTGAACAGGAAACCGCCCTTATGCCCTTTTTCTTTCAGTTTGTTGGTATTGTGACAAATGGCGGCATCCACGCCGATACCTCCGATATTGGCCATGCAGAAGACGCCCTCGGGGAAGGTCATGCGCACTACGTCCTCCTTGCCCAGTTTGCCCTGGATGATGCGCTGGACAGCCTTGTCGATATCCTCGGGGATGCCGGCACTGCGGATCCAGTCGTTGCCGGTTCCGTAGGGCAACACAGCCAGGGTAAAGTCTTCCATGCTGACGCCGGCGGCATCGGCATAGCGCAGCAGGCCCGTCATTACTTCGTGAATAGTTCCGTCACCACCGGCGGCGATGAATTTCCGGTATCCTTTTTCTGCGGCCTCGCGGGCCAGTTCAATGGCATGGCCGGCGCGTTGGGTAGCAGCTACTTCTATTTCCAGTCCGGCCGCCTGCAGCTGGGCGACGGCTTTGTTCCAGGCATCTCCCGTGGTGGCCGAAGCCGATGCGGGGTTGCCGATCATCATCCATTTGTCTGTCATAACAGGTTCGTTTTAGTTAGCGTTATCATGTCAATTTCCGGATAGCCGCCCAGGCGGAAGGCGAAGGCGCTTCCCAGGCCCGGCGAAACGTGCAGTACCTGGTTCCCTTCGCGGTAAACGCCGGCCGATTCCGGCAGTTTCCAGTGGGAGGGATGCAGCCCGGTAAGTTTATATCCCAGCCCGTGGGTGTGGCCCGACAGGGTGAGCTGAATGCCGGTGTTGGGCAGTACTTCCATGCGCCAGTGGGTGGCGTCGTGGGACAGGAGAATGGTAAAAAGCTTGTCCGGAATCCCTTCCAGGGCCTGCGTCAGGTCCCCGCCGGTTTTCTGAAAGTACGGATTGCTGGACACATTGTCCACGCCGGCAAGGGCAATACGGTCGCCGCCACGTTCCAGCAGTTGGGAGCGGTTCCGGAGCACCTGCCAGCCCAGTTCTTTCTCGAAGGCTTCCAGTTTCTGCATATCCTGTTTCCGGCCCTCAACATCGTGCGGCCCATGCAGCAGGAAGTCGTGATTGCCGAAGATGGCGAAAACGCCCATCGGGGCCGTCAGGGACTGCAGCCAGGGTTTGTAGGCATCGGCCTCACGGGCTTCGAAGCTGACCAGGTCGCCAGTGAACAGAATCAGATCCGGCTGCTGGGCCATGATGGTACTCACCATACGCCGGACATAGCCGCTCTTTCGGCCCAGGGACCCCAAATGAAGGTCCGTGATGTGGCAGACCCTAAGGCCGTCAAAGCCTGCCGGCAGATCCGGGAACGACAAGCGTACCGGCTGCACTTTCAGATGCCGGGATACGTAAAAGATGAATATCAGGAAAAAGACCGACACGGCTATACCGATGCCCACGGCCACCGGCACGGGTAGCAGCTGGCCCAGCCAGACTGTCAGGGTCTTGGGAAGCGCAAAGATGAACATCAGGAAGGAGAAGATCCGCAGGGCGTCGGTATACACGATGCCGGCCGCAATCAGCGGCAGGCAGCAGCCGGCGGCCAGCGTAGGAGCGGCCATCAAGAGCTTCCACCCTAACTGCGCGTCTTTCAGGAGCGTAAGACCCATGACAACATCGGTCAATACGCCAAACAGCAGGAAAAAGAGTACGTAGGTCCGGAACTTCATACCAATCGCAAATATACGAATTATTTTTGCGCAAAACTAATCACGTTACCATCAATAGTTTAAGCAAAGTCCTACCCCTGCTGCAGGAGGGTAGGACTTTATTGATTCTGCTGATTATCAGCACTATAATTATGCAGGCAGATTATTGTTCCTCACCATCGGAAAGAAGAGCTGCGTAAGCATAGATAAAGATGCGGGCGATAAAAAGCGTTAAATTTTAATTAGCATTGCAAACGAGGCGGACACACTGACCGTAGCGGCCGTAGTTTGAGGCACTTACGTACAAGTTGGTCGCAGTGAAGTACACGTAAATAACCATGTCGGTAGTGCTAGTGAGTCTCGTAGAAGAACGGTAGCTGCAGCTGCTGCCGGCAGATTGCACCGAAGTCCGTTTACCTTTCCCTTGGCATAGCGGGCGTCAGGAACACTATTGACCGTTGAGGCGCTACGCGTGTTGAACAGGTATACCCACTCGTTATTAGACAGTGTGAACCAGCCAGTGCCGATACCAGGAACAGTACCCCAGTCAACCAAGTCCCCTTGATAATCAGCATTTACCGTAGAAGTGCTCATGCCGAAATTATTCGTGGCATTGCTCCAGCCAAACTTGTCCCAAGCATCTGCGCTGTAAGTGGCGTAGTAGTCGTACTGATTCTCAAAGAAGCCCCATGCACCTGATGCGTAACGCAGGTTACCCGGGGAGAACTGAACCGTCTTCCCTGTTGGCACACCGGCCGACACAGTGAACACACCTGAAAGCGGGGTAGGAGCCGGCGTGGGGTCCGGGTCCGGGGTAACCGGACCGGAGGGAACGGCATTGTAGTCGATACTAACAGGGACGGTGTACTCGCCGCTCTGCTCCAGCTCCAGAGCCTCGGAGTTGGTCCACTGGAAGTCTTTGCCGTTCACCGTGATGTAGAGCGACAGGGCGCCTGCCGCCAGGTTCTCCGGGACCAGGACGGCCTCGAGAGTGACCACACCGGCTTCAATGGAGCTCAGGAAAGGCACTACAGCCCTCTTGGAAGCCACGGGGGAAACGGTCACCTCGCCCGTGAGGGGCTTGAAGGAGAAGGCGTTGTAAACTCCGCTGATAACCACGTCCTTGATGCCTTCGGCCGTCAGTTCACCGGCGTTGTCGATGCTAACCACAAAGTTCACCTTGGCCAGGCCGTGCTTGAGGGTAATGGGCACGATGCCCTTGTTGGAAGCCGCAAACGTAAGGTCGGTGGAGGCCATGGTGAGAAGGTCCGCCGCGTTGAGCTTCGCCTGGGTGCTTTGGTCGGTCAGAAGGCCCATGGTGGCACCGCTGGTGAAGAGCTCATTTGTGACGGGGATATTGAAGTAGTCTGCGCCCAGCGCGCCATAGCTGGCTGCGGCATAGGTGATGGCCGACTCCTCGTCCTTCCAGAGGATGGGCTGGGAAGCGGTCCAGTTGCCCTGCGCATCCTTAGTGATGGATTCAAAGTAGCTGAAGGCGTTGTTGGGGCCCGTGACCTTGAGGTAGAACTGCGTAAGGTCCGCACTGGTCATGCTGGCCTTGGTGGTGCCCTCCACGGTCACGGCAAAGCGCATCGGAGCATTCTGCTCAGGCGCCGGTCTCTTCTCCTTGGAGCAGGAGAAGAGTACCAGGGCCGATGCTGCAAAAAGCATAAAAATATCAGTTTTCATGACTAATTCGTATCATAGGTAAACACTGGACGGGCGGATATGGTATAATTCAGATAGTCGTGATACCAATCGGAGTCGTATTGATAGTTAAGGCTCTCGGTCCTATAGAACCATCCGTTGCTCGTTCCGTAATAACGATTCACGTTGATAGGATCACATCCGGCCGCTTGCAGGTAGCTATTGACTTGGTTCAGCGCAGCCGTTGCTGTTGCCTGGCTCTGTCCATCGTTATCTTTATCTAACAATATTTGATTGTAAAGATAAACACTGTAAACCTCCCAATAACGGTCCCACAAGTCATTCATAGAATGATAATGGAATTTTCCTGCGGACACTTTGTAATTGTACAACTGAGATGCCGTCAGGTGACCCGGTTCATCCGTTGCCTTAAATACCACTCCCGGCCTCACGACACACCCGACCACCGTTACGCCGGCGGGCATGGTAGCATTGGGCTTATACACCTTACCGTTGCTGCCCACCTTGTCTCCGGCAACTGCATTCTGCAGATACGTCCCCGGATCGGCAGAGGTCAGGGTTACCGTAATGGACTGGTTGGTAGCAGCGGAATAGTTGGTTCCGGCAGCGGCCGATACCGTGATGGTCACGGTTCCGCCTTCCACACTCTTACGGGTAAGGGTGAGGGTCTTGTTATTGATGGAAGCCGTCACCTTGCCAGTAGCGTTGGACGAGGCAGACAAAGCGCCGTCGCCGTCGTAGGTGATGGTCACCTGCTTGGTCGCATCCACATTGTCTGTGCTGCCAAAGGAGACATTATTTGTGCTTACGCTCAAGCTGGGGGCCTTCTTGGCGATGGAAGCCACAATCTTGGTGGAAGCCACGCCCTCATAATTGCCGCCCGCCTGGAGGCGCCAGTACACATCGTAGCTACCGGCATTCTTGCCCGTAGGGATGGTGGTGCTCCAGTCCGTCTGGTTCAGGGAATACTGCATCACCGGGCCCTCGGAGGTAACGCTACCGGCATTGAGGAGGGCCAGATTCGTGCCGTTGTACACCAGGCCGGTTTTGGCCGTAGGGGCCGTATAGACAGGGGCAAGTCCGTTGACCGTGAGTCTGTTGCCCCCTGGGGTGCGAACACGGGCGTAAGCTGGAAGGTATCGCCAATCTCCACCGCGGTGGAGGTTCCCTCCTTGAAGCTGATGCCCGTGACGGGAATCAGGGCCTCGCCGCCTGCGATGGGGGCGTTCTCAATCCAGGGCGCGACGCTGACCGAGCCCAGTTCAATCTTGTCCTTGCCCACGAAGAGGTTCAGGGTGGTAATCTTCCCGCTTTCCAGGGCGATGGGCTCCGCTGCGGTGAAGATGAAGGACTGGCCGCTGATAACCACCGTTACGGTTGTGACGCCGTCCTGGGGCACCTGCATGCCGCTGAAGCTCTTGTCATGGCCGCTGGCAGCGGTGGCGAGAGCCTGAACAGGCACCTGGGCCGCCGTACCGCTTGCCGTAACCGCCTTGGTGAGGTAGTTCACCGCGAACTGGTTCTTGGCCGTGGCGGCCACGGAGGTCACGGTGGGAAGCTCGGCCCACTGGTTACGGAACTTAAGGTTCACGTCCAGCCGGGCCATGGCGTGGGTAAAGGTGAGGGCCACGGGCGCGGCGTTCTCCTGGAAGGGAATGCCGTTAAGCTCGGTGGCGATCATGAGGTCGGCGCCCAGGGTGTAGACATCGGCCGTAAAGTTGGTGATGTTCTTGGCGGGATACACGCCCAGGAAGTAGTGGTTTTCCTTGACGGGGCTCCAGAGCATCTGGGTGGCGGGGGTCCAGGCGGTGCCGTTGAAGGTGTTCACAACGCCGTCCACCACTTTCTTGGCGGGGATTTCCGTTGCCGATCCCATCCAGGCGTACAGGGAGACCTGGTCGCCGGCGGCAAAGCTGGCAGCGTCGCCGTTGTAGGTCACCTTGGTGGGCGTGCCGATGG
>CACYHZ010000056.1:10179-10998 GCA_902774345.1 uncultured Bacteroidia bacterium
CTTCTCCTTGGCGCACCCGGCGAGGAGAGCGCCTGCTGCCAGCAGGGCTCCCGCAAGGGTATATATTGACTTACTTTTAAGCATATTCAATGGGCTTAAGATTAATTACTTTGAAGTGTAAGTGAAATACTCTTCTTATCCACTGCCTTGTAGTTGGTTGACTCTTTACAACTAAACACGAGTATGACGTAACTAAACGGCCCGGTAGTACTTACAGAAACCGAGTAGGAAGGAGGCGTAGTGTTATTTGATGTCAGGCTCATATTTTTACCCATGGCATTCGTCTGAACATAACCCGAAAGTTCCCCGCTGGCATAAACAGTGCCTGTATTACCGCCAAAAACATTCGTGTTATAAGTGGTAAGCGTCGATTCAATAAATCCGTCTGCTTTGGCAATGGTAACCTGAATGGAGCCCTCGGCGGAATCCGCATAGTTCGAGTTGCTGCCGGCAGCCTTGTAATAAACGGTATATGTACCGGCATTGGTTGCAGAAGGAAGGCTTTCACTCCAACTGCCATTACCTACTTTATACCTCATGGTACCGCCACTGGCAGAGCCTGCATTGACAAGGGTCTGCGCAGAGCCGTTATAACTGTTCTTGTTGCCATTGAAGGTAAGACTCTTTGCCGTGGGGGCGTTGGTTACGGTACAATT
Organism: uncultured Bacteroidia bacterium; assembly: GCA_902774345.1. Taxonomy (GTDB): domain Bacteria; phylum Bacteroidota; class Bacteroidia; order Bacteroidales; family UBA932; genus Cryptobacteroides. Next base: position 10,836 of record CACYHZ010000056.1, read on the forward strand.
CGCCTTGTTGATGGTGAAGTTTTTTGTACCACTCACTTGGTAGTTACCGCCCGTCTTGTCCGAGATGGTGACCGTGGCCGTACCGGCATTGATGTTGTTGCTGTAGCCCACGGTGTATTCCGTGCTGGGAATGGTGACGCTGCCGTCCTTGACGCTGCTCACG
>CACYHZ010000057.1 GCA_902774345.1 uncultured Bacteroidia bacterium
AATGATGTTCTCCAGGATACCGCGGCCACCGCGCCAATCCTTCTTGGAAGGACCGTCAACGGTCTTCTGGGTAGCGGTAGCAGCGTGCACGGTGGTCATCAGGCCACGAACCACACCGAACTTGTCGTTCAGAACCTTGGTCAGCGGGGCCAGGCAGTTGGTGGTGCAGGATGCGTTGGAGATGATGGTCTGGCCGGCGTAGGTCTTGTGGTTTACACCGTACACAAACATCGGGGTAGCGTCCTTGGAAGGAGCGGACATGATAACCTTCTTGGCACCGGCCTTGATGTGGGCCTCGGCCAGTTCGGCGGTGAGGAAGAAACCGGTGGACTCAACGACCACGTCGGTGTTCAGAGCGCCCCAGGTGATGTTGGCGGGATCTTTCTCGCAGAAAACCTGGATCTTGTTACCATCTACGATAAGGTAGTTGCCTTCCACTTTGATATCGTGGTTGAAAGCGCCGTGTACGGAGTCGTACTTCAGCATGTAAGCGAGATAATCGGGATCCAGCAGGTCATTGATACCAACCACAACGATGTCTTTGTTGAAGTTTTCAACAGCTGCACGGAAAACCATACGACCGATACGGCCAAAACCGTTAATACCAAGTCTGATCATAATTGTTTGTTAATTTATTGTTTGATAATAAGTATTGCTCTTTAAGCATCGCACAAAGTTACAAAAAAAAACGATAATATCATAGATACTATCGAATTATTCTTTTACTCCGCCGAACAGGCTCTTTTCCACATGGTCGCATAGGATGTGGCCGATGAGGGTCTGGCATTCCTGGATGCGGGGCGTATCGGTGGAGGGGACGTGGATCACATAGTCGTAATCGTCCATCGCACAGGCATTTGCACCAACGATGGCCACACTCACCAGGCCTTGTTCGCGGCAGGCCCTGAGGGCCTCGGTCAAATTGGCGGAATTCCCCGAAGTGGAGATGCCCACGAACACGTCGCCGCGCTTTCCGCAGGCCACGATCTGACGGGCGAAAACCTGATCGAAACCATAGTCGTTGCCGATGGCCGTCAACACCGACGTATCCACCGTCAGGGCCATAGCCGGAAGGCCGCTGCGATTCAGCCGGAACTTGTTCACCAGTTCCGCAGCCATATGCTGCGCATCGGCGGCACTCCCCCCGTTGCCGGCCCAGAGGCTCTTGCCTGAGGCACGGTAGGTCCGCACCAGCAGACCGGCCACTTCGGCCACCGTCTCCAGGGTTTTCCCATCCTGCAGCAGGGCCTCCTTTACGCGGGCCGATTCCGCCACCTGGGCCTTCACGCTATCCAGCAGAGTATCCATAGGTCTATACTTCATATATATCACGCGGGGGCATCAGGGGCTGCAGCTGGGTCAGCTGCTTACTCTTGAGTTTTGGCGACTGATACTGCTTGTGCAGAATATGCGAGCGATGGCAGTCAGAACCCACCATACAATACCAGCCCTTGTCCAGCAGGTAGCGGGCCCGAAGCAATGCATCCCTACCGTAAAAGCCCAGGATGGAAGGAAGGTTCAGTTGCATGAGCACCCCCTTTTGATGCAGGGTCTCGTAATCCTTGGAACTCATATAGCGGTACCGCTCGGGATGAGCCAGGAGCGGCCGGTAACCGGCCGACATCATCTGGTCGATGAGGTCCCGGAAGTCCAGGGGCGGCGCCAGGATGGAGGTTTCCACCAGCACGCGGTCATCTCCATGCAGCAGCAGGTCGCGCGCTTCCAGCCGTTCGCGGAACAGATTGTCCATCAGGTATTCCGCCGCCAGGTTCAGGCGGATTCCTCCCTGATAGCGAGCCAGGAGCTCCGCAAAGCGCTCCTCGAGGCCGGCCGTCGTATTGGGAACGTCTTCCATCACGTGCGGCGTGAACCACAATTCCGCCAGTCCCTGCTGCTCCAGCCAGGACAGGATGGAGAGGGATTCTTCCACCGTTTTCACCCCGTCGTCCAAGCCATACAGGATATGAGAATGATTGTCGACAGCACCCTTCAGGAGGGAACTGTCGACAACTGATTTTGGATGGTCAAAAAGGCCGAAAAGCATCTCTATCGCTTACTTCTTGCCCTTTTTCTTATCCTCGGATTCGGATGCATCTTCGGTACTGCCATAGCCGTAGCCATATCCGTAGCCGTAACCATAGCCATATCCGTAGCCATAACCGTAGCCGTAGCCATATCCCTGGCGGCTGGCATACACGTCCACACCGTTCAGAACGATGGCCATGCGGTTGTAGCGGTTCTCATTGTACAGCTGCTCGACCATCGGCAGGGCGCGCTTGTCAAAGAGGTTGGCACGCAGCACGAAGAGCGTAATGTCGGCGTGCGGGGCGATGATGGAGGTATCGGCCACAAGCTCCACAGGCGGCGTATCCATGAAGATGTAATCGTACTGGGCGCGGAGTTCCGTGAGGAGGGTCTCCAGACGGCCGCTGACCAGCAGTTCGGCCGGGTTCGGCGGGATGGAGCCTACCGGCAGCAGGCCCAGATTTTCGCCCAGGGAAACCACCAGCTCCTTGATGTTCGTCTCTGTCCCGCGCAGGTAAGCGGTGATGCCGTGACGGTTGTTCTTGCCCAGGGACTTGGACAGGGTAGCCTTACGGATATCCATATCCAGAACGACCACCTTGCTGCCCTTCAGGGCCATGGACGTGGCCAGGTTCAGAAGGGTGAAGGTCTTACCGGCGTTGGGGTTGAAGGAGGTAAGCATGATGACCTGCGCCTTTCCGCCCGTCTGGATCATGGCATCCAGGTTGGTACGCAGCACGCGGAAGGCCTCGTTCACAGAGTCACGCTTGCCCGGCTGTACCATAATACGGGTATTGCTGTTGTCGAAGCGGTTGTCGAACAGACGCTTCCAGTAGTTGGCGGAAAGACCCACCTGCGGGATCTCGGCCAGGAAAGGAACGGATAACTGCGACAGGTCGCTGCGGCTCTTCACCGAGGTATCCATCAGTTTGATCAGATAGAAGATGGCAAATGGAATACCCAGGCCCAGTACCAGCGCCACCAGCAGGATCATCATTTTCTTGGGAGCCACAGGGGCGCCGCTGCCGGTAGGACGCATGATCAGGCGGGTATTGCCCACGGTCAGGAGGCTCTGGAGTTCGTTCTCCTCACGCTTCTGGAGCAGGAAGATGTACAGCTGCTCCTTCACTTTCTGCTGACGCTCGATGGACAGGAGTTCCAGTTCCTGGCCCGAAGTCTTGGACACCCGGGTCAGAATATCCCGTTCGCGGCCTTCCAGCTGACGGTATTCCAGCTGCAGGGAGCTGATGAAGCTGTCAATGGAACGGTTGATCGCGAGGCGCAGACGATCCAGCGTAGCAGTCAGGTCCTGCACCAGCGGGTTGTGCTCCGAAGAAATGGCCAGGGCGCGGTCCCGCTCCAGGATGATGCGGTTATACTCCGCAATCTGGCTGGCCACCGTGCCGCTTTCCAGACCGGAGTTGGCGGGCATCAGGTCGTTGGCATGCTGGGGATCGTTGATGAAGTCCTTGATCATCTGGGAGATAGCCAGCTGATTGGACACCTCGAACACGCGGTTGCTGAAGGTGGTGGACTGCTGGGTGAGCACGCTTCCCGTCTGGGAGATACTGGTAATCTGGTGCGTCTGCTTGTAGTCCTTCAGGTCGTCTTCAATACCGCCCAGTTCACTTTCAATGACGGCGAGACGGTCTGCGATGAAGGCCGATGTGGCCCGCACCGCCTTGTTGCGGTTCTCTACCCACTCTTCATTATACACATCCAGGAGGGTGGCCAGGACCGTCTCGGCCCGGTTCGGGAACACGTCCACGAAGCTGAGGCTTACCACGGTGGACATCTTGCTGGACAGGGCCACGCTCAGACGGCCGCAATAGCCCTTGGCGCGGATATCGGCACGGACCCAGGATACGGCGATGTCATTTTTCCACTTGTCGATGTTGATGGTGGGAATGAGGCGGATGGCACCTACAGGGGTGACAATGCTGTCCCCCAGGTGACCGGAGATGGCAGGGATCTCGGCATCCAGGCCGGCCACGGAGAAGTTATTCAGGGTAAAGCTGTCCTCCCCTGTCTTGGAAATCAGGAAAGAGAAGGCCGATACGTTCCCCTGGTCCAGGCGCACCATCTCCACGGGAGAATTCTTGTACATCTCCCGGGTACGCATGAACTGGATATCCGTGTAGGAGGTTTCCAGGGCCAGGCGGGCCACCACCAGTTCCATCAGGTCAGGCGAGGTGAAGGCTTCCATCTCGTTGTCCACGTTGGTACCGGAATAGTAACCGCGGCTGGAACGGGAGAACTGGGTCAGGTCCCGCATCATGGTCTGCTGGGTATCCTCGTCGATGATGACTTTTTCCGTACGGCTGTAGGTCTTGGGGGTCTTGTATAGACGGAAACCGGCTACGGCAAGACAAACGAGCACGGAGAAAACATACCACCATTTATGGACCCAGACCATGTTCCACAGGTCAGCCAACTGGATGGACTGTTCCTCGTCAGCATTCAGGGTGCCCATCGTTTGGGGCGTATTGTTCTTGAGTTCAGACATAGCGCTATTTTCTAGAAAGCGTGATAATCAGGTTGGTAACGGTGATGGCCATGGAGCCCAGGGACATCCAGAAGCCAGCGGACTTGAAGTAGTTTTCGTTGATGGTGGACTGGCCCGCACGCACCTCGTTGGGCGTGACGTACACCACGTCGTTCTGCTGAAGATAATAGGCAGGGGATTCGAATACGGACGAATCGCGAAGATCCATGGCATAAATCTGACGGACGCCGTTCTGTTCCCGGATTACCATCACATTGTTACGCTGACCCTGGATGGTCAGATCCCGGGCCATGGCCAGCGCCTGGAAGATGGTAATCTTGTCACCCGCCACGGAGTAGGAGCCGGGGCTATTGACTTCTCCGAGAACGGAGACCTTGAAGTTCATGAACTCCACGGTAACGTTGGCATCCGTAAGCAGGCCGTCATTCACCAGACGCTCCGTAATCATGTCCTGCAACTGCCAGCGGTTAAGACCGGCCACGTGAAGGCGGCCCAGCTGCGGGAAATCGATGTTGCCCTCGTTGTCCACCACATAACCGGTGACACGGCCCTGGCCGCTTCCGCCGGTGGACATTTCCGATCCCACATACGTCATGGCGCTGACTTTGTTGAACTGGGCGGCCACGGCGTTGTTGCGGCTGCTGACCAGGATGGAGATCTGGTCCTGAGGCTGGATAATGATACCCTTATTTACAGCCATATTCATGGCGGAATTACCCTCCACGTCCTGCAAATAATTGATATTCTTCCAGGTATTGGGGTTACACGAAACCAGTGCCGCCGCTGCGGCTGCAATCATCAGGAACTTGAATAAATTCTTCATCATAAAGATTTCACATCTATAAGCACGCAAATTTACTCTTTTTCCCTATCATAAGCAAAATTTTTCCTAACTTTGCGCTGATGAACGAGCAAAAACCACCCATCTACCTTTTTACTGACGGTGCAGCCAGCGGCAATCCGGGCCCTGGAGGCTACGGAATTATCCTCCGCTGCGGCACCTACGAAAAAGAGCTTTCGGGCGGTTTCGCCTGCACCACCAACAATAGGATGGAACTGCTGGCCGTCATCATCGGCCTGGAACAAATCCGCTGGGACAATGCCGAAGTCCATGTCTGGAGCGACTCCTCCTACGTGGTGAAATCCCTGAACGAGGGCTGGTTGGACAAGTGGAAGCGCACGGGATTCAAAGGCAAGAAAAACGTGGACCTCTGGCTCCGCTTCGACGCAGTCTTCCACCGCCACCGGGTGGCGTTCCATTGGCTCAAGGGGCACGCTGGGCACCCCGAGAACGAGCGCTGCGACAGTCTGGCCGTAGCCGCCTATCAAGCCCCGAACCTGCCGGAGGATACCGGTTATGTTAATGAAAATGTATTGTTATGAGTCTTCCTAAACTCGTCGTCGGCATCACCCAAGGCGACAGCAACGGCATCGGATACGAAGTCATCATCAAGTCGCTCGCCGACGAGCGCATCCTGGATTCCTTCACACCCATCATCTATGGGTCCTCCAAACTGATGGGCTTCTACCGGAAGACCCTGCACAACATCGGCCCCATGGACATCAACGTGATCCAGTCGGCCGCCGATGCCAAACAAAAGAAAATCAATCTGGTAAACTGCCTGCCGGACAGCATTTACGCTGAGCCCGGCCAGTCCACCCCGGATGCCGCCAAGAATGCCATCATGTCCCTCCGCGCAGCCGTTAAAGACCTGAAAGAAGGACTGATAGACGTATTGGTGACCGGGCCCATCAACAAGCGCGCCATGAACGCCGAGGGCTTTTCCAGCACCGGCCATACCGAGTACCTGCAGGCCGAATTCGGAATGCCGGACGTGACCATGATCATGGTAAGCGACCGCATTAAGATAGGGGTGGTTACCGGCCACATTCCGCTGAAAGACGTACCCGGAAGCCTGACCAAGGAAAACATCCTGAAGAATCTTCGGATCATGAACGCCTCGCTGGAAAGGGACTTTGGCATCACCTCTCCCAAGATTGCCGTCCTGGGCCTGAATCCCCACTGCGGGGACGGCGGCCTGCTGGGCGACGAAGAGCAGAACATCATCCTGCCGGCCGTGCAGGAGGCTGTCAGCGAAGGCATCCAGGCTTTCGGCCCCTACTCCCCCGACGGATTCTTCGGGATGGGCAACTACAGCCGCTTCGATGCCACCCTGGCGATGTACCATGATCAGGGCCTGGCCCCTTTCAAGGCACTGGCCTTCGCCGATGGTGTCAATTTCACCGCCGGCCTTCCCGTCGTGCGTACTTCTCCGGACCACGGCACCGCCTATGAAATGGCCGGCCGGGACGAGGCCGACCCCCGTTCGATGATGCAGGCCATCTACACCCCTGCAGGAAGGGAAGATGAAAAAGGGAAAGGAGTAATCAGAAGTTCCGGCCCACAATGAGGCGCCAGAAAAAGTGATAGAGGCGGAAAACGGGCTCACACAGGCACTCGGAGGGGAAATAGCGCAGCATCCGCAGATCCCGCTGCAGGCGCCGGTAATTCATTTTCAGCCGTAGCTGCCACATTCGGCGGCTTTTCGCCTCGGGCGCGGGGCCCTTTTCCCGGGTTTTCCTTCCGAAATTGCCGCTGCGCAGCACATCTTTCAGAAGGGCCCTTCCGGTACGCTTGTCGGGCGTAGCCACCATGCGGTCTTCGGGCAGATCGAAAAGGTCGCGGAGCACCCACATCATGGCCCCGGCGATCCGTTCCATACCCAGTTTTTTCAGCGTATCTCGAACCGCGCTCCGGTCCGTCAGCGCCATCAACACATAGTAATAGTCGATGACGTGCCGCATGCCAAAGCCCTTGTTCAGCAGATGTGTATAGATGTGGGCCAGCTGGTACACGGCATTGAATTCCAGCGTAGGAACGGGAACCGAACCAGCATCACCGGGCAGTTCTACCCGATGGGCACACTGGACTGCAGCCTGAGCGACAAACCATTGCTGGAGCCTGCGATTGTGAACGGGATTCGTCATAAAGGACGGACGGTAATGGAGTTCCACGTCCACGCCTTCGTAACAGCCATAATCGATGTGGTGATACACGGCCCTGGCGCCGGGCGTGTGCGAGCGGGCGTAGCGGATGACAGAAGGGATGTCCACGGGGGCTCCGTCAGGTCCCGTCACCCAAATGTCAATATCGCCCGGCATCCGGCTGTACACATGGGGATACAGCAGGTTATTCCCCTGCCCCTTCAACAGGCAGCAGCGGAAGCCGTCGGCCTCCAGCTGGCAGACCAGCCCCACAGCCGCCCGGTTCACCTTCTTGTTCCGCTTCTCGATGGACATGGCGGTGGTGACGGTCTTTTCGACGATATCCTCCGGCAGCTCCGCCCCCATGCCCTGCAGCCGGTTCATCCCGTCGAAGACGACGCCCAGGATGGCGTGCACCCAGCCAAAACGGTACAGCCGCTTCCAGTCCCGCTCCTCCATCCCCTGAGGTGCCTCGGCGGAAGCTCCCAGCGCAAAGCGCAGGAAGGCGCGCGTCTTCCGCCGGTTTTCATTGGCGACAGAATCCTCCAGCGGCCGGTCTGTGCGCAACAACTGCGCCCGGGGTTCATTTCCCGAGGCCGCAGCCATGTTCTTCTGTTTATTTGTGTCCCTTTGCATAAAAAATTACGG
>CACYHZ010000058.1 GCA_902774345.1 uncultured Bacteroidia bacterium
ATTGTAGCTGCAGAAAGCGATGGCAACGGCACCGCAAATGGCTATAGGCCAGGAGATTCCCAGCGCCAGCATCAGCAGGAAGGCGCCCAACAGGGCCACAAAGAGATAGGTGGCCGGGCGCTTGCCGGTAAACAGCAGGTCATAAAGACCTTGCGTAAAGTCGCCGCTGTTCTGGGTGGAAATGGCCGTAGTGGGCATCCCGCCGAACATGGAGTCGGTCCAGTATGTAGGGTCGTCCGGATGCGCCTTGTTCCATTCGCTCATCTCGTGGGACATCCCCACGAAGCCGGAGATATCGCTCTGGTTCACGATTTTCCCCTGCAGCACCTGCGGGACAAAACCGTAACTCAGGGCCAGGAAAAGCAGCACTACGCCAACACCGATGGCTATTTTCTTCCAAATTGCATTCATACGCGATCATTTATCCGTCGCAGGTGCGCGACAACAATTCCGCCAGCGCCTTTGTCGTGGCATGGCGGCTATACGGGTCGATGTCTCCGCTGCAGGCCGGCACACTCCCCTCCCGGAACTGCGCCCAGGACTTTTCCAGGAAGGAGCGCATGGCGGCGGCATCGGCCCAGTCGGCCGTAACACCGGCCTGGGTATCCGTCAGGACGCGGGCCATGGCACCATCGGGTTGGCCGATGCCCAGCACCGGACGGCGGGCTGCCAGGTATTCGAACAACTTGCCCGGCAGGATGGGGCGGTATTCGGGATCGTTGCGAAGCGGGAGGATGAGCACGGTGGACGAGCGCTGTTCCCGCACGGCCGTGGCATGGTCGCAGGGGCCCAGGGCCACTACATTATCGGCCAGCCCCTTGTCGGCAAGGGCATCCAGCACTTCCCGATCCACCTTTCCCACCAGCCGCAGGCGCAGGGCCTGACGGAAAGCGGGGTCTTCGGCAGCCATCGACCCCAGTACTTCCCAAAGTGTCAGCGGATTGCCATCGGCGGCAAAAAGACCGGTATGGCCGATATTGAAACAGCCGTCCCCCTCAGGTGCGGGACCGGCGAAATCCTCCTGGTCGAAGCCATTGGTGATGCAGGCGACCGGCGTCCGGGTCTGCGCCTGGAACTCCTCCTGCACCAGCGGGGTGCAGGTCAGAACGGCGGAACACTGGTCCAGGACCGCCTGTTCCTGCGCACGGAGTCTCCGCCAGGTGGCGGCCGTCATCGGCAGGTATTTCAGGTAATACATCCGGCTCCACGGATCCCGGAAATCGGGAATCCAGGGAATACCGGTGGCCTTATGCAGTTGCTGACCGATCAGGTGGACAGAATGCGGCGGACCGGTGGTAACCATCACATCCACAGGATGTTCCGCCAGGTATTCTTTCAGGCTTCGGACCGAAGGACGTACCCAGCCCACGCGGGGATCCGGTACAAACAAGTTGGCCCGGATCCACAGGCTCAGGCGCTGCTTCCAGGTCTTTTTCCCGGAAGAAATCTCCGTAACCTCCGTACTCTTGGCGCCCGTGAGCTTGCGATAGGCGGCATAGGGTTCCCAGATGCGGCCGCGGAGGACTTCCACGGAGGCGGGGACTTCGGCCTGGAAAGAAGGGTCCAGCGAAGGATAGTCGGCATTCAGCGGGGCGAAGACCACGGGCTGCCAGCCCTGGGCCGGCAGATACTTGACAAACTTCACCCAGCGCTGCACGCCGGAACCACCCGACGGCGGCCAGTAGTACGCTATGACCAGTACGCGTTTCATAAACGTACAAAGATAAGAAAAAAGTGGCAGTTTCCAGACCAGCTTTATAGATAGAAGCGGAAACCGAAGTCCAGCTCAAAGGCCAGCGGGCGTGCGGTATAGACGGATTCCATGTTGCTATTACCCGGGATGTGCCAACTGAGGCCTGGCTGGACGTAGAGGGATCCTCCCCGGAACAGCCGCAGCTGCGCCCCGGCACCGGCACGCAGCGACCAGCGCCAGTCCCGGCATGGGGCCTGCTCCACCAGGGTGGAAATCGCCTGCCCGCTTACAAAAGAGCGGGTTTCGACACGAGCCCCCACGGCCGCCTCCACCATAGGCCCGGCATTCAGGTACAAGCCCAGGCGTTTCCATTCCAAGAGCTGGAACTGCAGGTTCATCGGCACACCCAGATAGTACATATCACGCGTGGTCCGGATTTCGGTGGTACCTGAAAGGGTGGTATAGTCGGAGCGTAAAATGGTGTAAGACACGCCCGTACCCAGACTCCAGCGCGGCGCAAAGCCATAATTCACGCCCAGGCTTACGCGGAACAACTGCCGGTGCCGGGCTTCCGTGGTGCTTTCCCGGTTGCGACTGAGCATCTGGGGGGTGATGGTTGCCTTGGTCGTTACGGGCGTGTAATCCAGCATCCCGGGATTGTAGGGAATGCCATAGCCCTTGGACGTAACGCCATTCTGGGCCAGCAAACTGCCGGTCGATGAAAGCGTCACCAGCACGTGGCCCGCCTTCCGCGGCTTCGGCGCCTCTTCCGGCCAAAGTTCGGGCTCCGGCCAGACTTCAGGTTCCACCCCTGGCTCCGGTTCCACGGATGACTCGATCTCCACCCCCGGTTCAGGTTCCTGCGGTGGATAAACCGGTTCAAACGGGGTATCAGTCCACGGTTCGGGTTCCATCCTCGGTTCCGGCTTCTGCGGTGAATAAACTGCCTTGACAGGGGCCTCCATCCTCGCTTCAGGTTCTTCGGGGATCAAAGTAGGGACCGGAACATCGGCCTCCGGCACTTCGGGGACGTCGAAGCGCTGCGAAGAGGCGATGGGAAGCGGGGACGAAGCCGGCTTCCACAGGAACACGGCCAGCACTACGGCTGCAGCAACAGCCAGGCCGGCGACCCAAGGTCCCCACCAAATCCGTTTCGGGCGGGATACACCGGCCTGGACTGCGTCCCACAGCCCTTCCGGCGGCGCTTCCTGATGTCCCTCCATCAGGGACGGAAGCTGATCGGTCCATTCATTACGCATGTTCCTTCATGTAAGCTTTAATCTGCCGGGCCAACTGCGCGCGGGCACGGAAATATTGGGAAGCTGAAGAGTCCTCCTTGATACCCAGCAATGCGGCAATTTCCCGGTGGGATTTCTGTTCGAAAACAAATAGGTTGAAAACGGTGCGGTAGCCGTCCGGCAGTCCCTGAATCATCTGCTGCAGCACGGCCGGAGGCACTTTCTGTACCGGGACCTCCTCTTCCTCCGGCACGTCCGGCAGTTCCTCCACGTACTCCAGCCGTCCCTGCTTGCGAAGACTTTTCAGAGCCGTGTTCACAACAATACGGCAGGCCCACGACTTCAGGCTCCCCTCGCCCCGGTATTCGAAGCGATCCACGGCATCGAAGATCCGGATGAAAGCATCCTGCAGGATGTCCTTGACGGCCGAACGGTCAGGCACATAGCGGAGCGCCACCGCCGTCAGATAGCCAGCATAGCGGTCATAAAACACCCGCATTCCCGAGGCCTCTTTCTGGCGGAGCGCTTCCAGCAGCTCCTGTTCCGTCAGCTTACTGCCGGCTCCTGTAGAGGAATTGTTTGCTAAGCTGATGGCCGGCACCGTCTTTCCAGTTTAAAGTAAATGTGTGGCCATTGCCGCCGGTGGGCGGAAGGCTGGCCAGATCGAAATAAATCAAGGCATCGGCCTGGGTCCGGGCTTCGTCTCCGTTGCGCAGATGCACCAGGCGCACTTCGTATGGGTCGTCGGGATTCTCGCCGCTTACCAGCAGCAGGGTATGCGGCGAAACCTGGCCCCAGTAGGTGGAATAATGCAGCGTCAGGTAACCGTCCTCCACGCTGGTCATCCAGTCGTCCAGGATATCCACCCCGTCCCCGATTTCGGCCGGAGTACTTTGTACGGTGCCCTCCTGCAGATAATCCATCCAGTCCAGGCTGCAGACATTGGTCCCCTCCCGCACGGAAATGCCGCAGATGATGCGGCACTGGCGCGTGAAGGGTTCCGTATAATTCTCCGGAAACAGGCGATAGTCATCGTCCAGCTGGAAGAAAATGCGCCCGGTGGCAGACTGTTTCACGGTAACGATGGCCGTGTACACCTGATCCTCTGCAGCGGCATTTTCACCGCCGTGCGGGTCTGGCGAGGGCGTGGCCGCATCGTGGGGTGCGGCCTTGGAGCAAGCCAGCAGCAGGCTCAGCGCAAGGGTCAGGATTCCAATCAGTTTTTTCATGCTGTACCTATAATCCCCCGCACGGGGGAATCTTGCACGAAAATAGAAATTTTCAGCAAAACCCGCGCAAGATTCCGGAAAAATGGGGTTATCTTTTCGGAAATCAACCATTGACAAATGAAAAACACAGGAATTGTTTACTTGGCGATAGCCCTTTGCGTCGCCTCTTGTTCCAAAGCGAACGCTTTCTTTGAATATAAGGATCTGGACAATGCCCAGTATAACGTCCCGGCTCCGACCCCGGGTACGGCCGGTGCCGACGGATCGCCCATCGCCCCCCCGACCGGCGACCAGTTCGACCAGATTGACGAAAATCCCTTCGTCAGCACCGCCGAAAATCCCGTATCCAGCTTTTCCGTGGATGCCGACGGTGCCAGCTATGCCTACATGCGCCGCTGCGTGCAGTTGAAGATGGACGTTCCCGCCAACTCCGTCAGAATCGAGGAATACCTGAATTATTTCACCTTCGATTATCCCGAACCCGACGCCGGGGAAACCCTGGGCATCAATGCCGAAATCGGGGCCTGCCCCTGGAACCCCGGGCACCGGCTCCTTCGGCTGGGATTAAAAGGTAAATCCCTGAGCAACAGCGAGATCCCTGCCGCCAATTACATCCTCCTCATCGACACCTCCGGTTCCATGAACGGGGACGACCGCATCGAACTGGTGAAAAAGGGCCTGACTACGATGGTGGATTATATGCGTCCCGAAGACCGCATCGCCATCATCACCTACTCCGGTTCCGTAAAGAAGCTTCTGGAATCGACCCTGGTGGGACAGGGAGCCCAGGACATCAAGGCTGCCATCCGAAGCTTGTACGCCAGCGGAAGCACGGCCGGCGGTGAAGCGATGAAGATGGCCTATGACGAAGCTTCGTCCCATTATATCACCGGCGGCAACAACCGCATCATCATGTGCACCGACGGAGATTTCAACGTGGGCGTTTCCTCAACCGACGCGCTGGTGAAAATGGTGGAGAGCTACCAGGACAAAGGTATCTACCTGAGCATCATGGGTTTCGGCATGGGTAATTTCCAGGACAGCCGGATGGAGAACCTGTCCAACCACGGTAACGGCACCTATACTTATATCGACAGCGAGGAAGAGATGATGAAGGTGTTCGTGAACGAGCGCAGCCACTTCTGGGCCGTCGCCAACGACACCAAGTGTCAGGTCCGCTTCAACCCGGAGGTGGTGAGCCAGTACCGCCTGATCGGCTACGAGAACCGCGTCATGACGGCCGAAGAATTCGAGGACAGCAAGAAGGACGCCGGGGAAATCGGTGCCGGACAGACGGTAACCGCCTTGTATGAGCTTGTATTCCACGAACTGAACCAGACCGATGCGCCCTTTGAGGCCGGCACTTTCGAGACCCGCTATAAATTCTCTCTCAAAGACGCCGAAAGCCGCTCCCTCACCCAGAATCTTTCCTGGAATGGCGTCAATGCTACCTCCGAGAACCTGAACTTCGCCACCGGCGTGGCCGCCTATGGCCTGGTGCTCCGGAATTCGGAATACAAAGGGGACGCCACCCTGCAAATGGCCCGCGAGCTGGTTAACGGCGCCAGGACCTTCGACCCGGGAAACTTCCGCACCCAGCTGGTGCAATTAATGGACAAACAGCTGAAATAAACTCCGGAAATAATCGTATCTTTGTAGTCTATGGCGAAGATTGCAGAAGATACACCCATGCTAAAGCATTACTTCGAGGTGAAAGCCCAACACCCCGAAGCTTTGCTTTTGTACCGGGTCGGCGATTTTTACGAGATGTATTCGGACGATGCCCTCACGGCCGTCCGGGTGCTGGGCCTGGTCCAGACCAAGAAATCCAACGGTGACAAAGGGCCCGTGGCCATGGCCGGCTTCCCGCACCATGCGCTGGAAGGCTATCTGACCAAACTGGTGCGTGCCGGCTATAAGGTGGCCGTCTGCGACCAGCTGGAAGATCCTAAATTCGCCAAGAAACTGGTCAAGCGGGGAATCACCGAGATTGTGACGCCCGGCATTTCCTTCGGCGAAGGGATGCTGGAGCAGAAGGAAAACAACTTTCTCTGCGGCCTCACCATTGAAAAAGACCTGTGCGGCGCCGCTTTCCTGGACGTGAGCACGGGCCAGTTCCAGCTGACCCAGGGTTCGCTGGAATACATCGGCACGCTGCTGGGCTCCCTGAAACCCAAGGAGCTGGTAGTGCAGCGCGGCTACGAAAAAGGCCTGAAAGACCGTTTCGGGGACTATTTCACTACCTCCATCGACGAATGGGCCTTTGTCTATGATGCCGCCGTGGAACGGCTCAAGCGCCAACTGGGCGTGGATAGCCTGAAGGGCTTTGCCATCGACCCTTATCCCCTGGGAATTTGCAGCGCCGGGGCCCTGCTGGTGTATCTGGAGCATACCCAGCACGTGGGACTGAAGAACATTTGCAGCATCGGACGCATCGACGAAGCCAAGTTCGTGTGGATGGACAAGTTCACCCTGCGCAACCTGGAGGTGTTCCAAAGCGCTTCCGGGGCCGATGGCGTCTCGCTGGTGCAGACCCTGGACCGCTGCTCCTCCCCCATGGGTGCCCGCCTGCTCCGCGGCTGGCTGGCAATGCCCATCATGGACCTGAAGGAACTGAACGCCAGGTACGATATAGTCGGGTACTTTACCGATAACGGGGAACTGCTGACTCAAACCCAGATGGACCTGGGGAAGATCGGCGACCTGGAACGCATCCTGGGCATCGGCCCTATCCGGGAACGGCTGCAGGGCTGCGAATCCCTGGATAAACTGCTGAAAGGCCTGAGGAACTGCGAAAAACTGCTGGCCGAAATCCAGCGGGTCATGGATCCGGAGCCGTCCATCCAGATTGGCAAGGGACCGGTCATCGCTGCCGGGGTGGATCCTGAACTGGACGAGTTGCGCAGCCTCTCGGCCGGCGGCAAGGATTACCTCCTGCAAATGCAGCAGCGAGAAGCCGAAAGGACGGGCATTTCCTCGCTGAAAATCGCCTACAACAACGTTTTCGGCTATTATATCGAAGTGCGCAATGCCTACAAGGACCAGGTGCCGCCGGAGTGGATCCGCAAGCAGACGCTG
>CACYHZ010000059.1 GCA_902774345.1 uncultured Bacteroidia bacterium
AATCTTACCCTGCTCGTTGAGGAACTTCTTGAGGAACTCAGGATCCTTGTAATCTACATACTTGATACCGGCCTTCTTGAAACGGCAGTATTTCTTCTTACGAACCTCCACGGTCGGGGGATTCAGATAGCGGATTTCTTTGTTTTCGTTTGCCATAATTTTGTCCTCCTTAATTATTCAGCAGCGGGAGCTTCGGCGGCGGGAGCAGCCTTGGCAGCCTTGTTGGCGCGACGCTTTTCGGCGTATGCAACGGCATCCTTGTCGAGAGCGACGGTGAGGAAGCGGATGATACGCTCGTCACGGTGATACTGGGTTTCGAGGGTGGCAACGAACTGGGCGTCCGCCTTGAACTCGATCAGGTAATAAAAACCTGTGGTCTTGTGCTGGATGGGATAAGCGAGCTGACGCAGGCCCCAATCCTCCTGGTACACAACCTCTCCACCGTTGTCGGTGATGAGCTTGACGTACTTGGCAACCGCTTCCTTCATCTGGGTGTCAGACAAAACGGGAGTTGCAATGAAAACGGTTTCGTACTGGTTAACCTGCAATGAAAACGGTTTCGTACTGGTTAACCATTGTTTGTTAATTAATTGTTTATAAATGTTTTACGACTTTTAAGGGCTTCAAGGCCCTGAAAAGGACTGCAAATATAGGAATTAATTTCTTGAAAAACAAATATTTTCGAATTCGGAAATAATCCGTATATTTGTAGATAGGTCAGAAACTGGCCGGAAGCATAATGGAAGAAAAGAGATCATTCGGTGTACGTACGGTGGAAGCATTCCTGCGGCTCAAGGGCCGTCTTCCGCTGCGTTACCATTACGGCTGGGCCCGCATCCTGGCGTGGCTCACCGGCAAGGTTTTCCATTACCGGCGGGATGTCGTGATGGCTAACCTGGCCCGCAGCTTCCCCGAAATGAAATACGACCAGCTGAAAGAAACGGCGGACCGTTTCTATCGGCATTTTGCCAATACCATCGTGGAGATGATCTGGTTCAGCGCCTGCCGGGGCCCCAAGGGCCGTGAGCGCCTGCGCCAAAGCCATATCGTTGAAATCACCAATCCCGATGAAATGAACCGCCTGTACCGGGGCGCCCGCCAGCTGATGATCCTGGAAGCCCATACCGGCAACTGGGAGCTGTTCGGCGGCATCCTGAATTACTCCTACGGTACGCCCCTGGATACCCGGGCCGATGCCATCGCCGTCACCTACAACAAGCTCGAGAGCGCGCTTTGGAATCAGGTGATGGCCGATAACCGGACGGGCCCCGTGGCCGATCTGGGCTTCGACGGCTATGTGGAGACCTACGAGGTCCTGCGCTACGTCCTGGCCCGCCGGGAGCAGAAGTTCACCTACAGCTTCATCGCCGACCAATATCCTTACAACCACAATATGCCGCACCCGACGGTGGATTTCCTGCACCGGAAAACCCTCGCGATGAGCGGCGGGGCCACCCTGGCCTGCAAGTTGGACATGGCGGTGGCCTTCCTGCGCTTCCGCTGCCGGGAAGACGGCGGCTACACGATGACCTTCGTCCCCATTTGTGACCATGCCGCCGGGATGGACCCGCAAGCCATCCTGCAGCGATACTATAGCTTATTGGAAGAAGACCTCCAGGCACAGCCCTGGAATTACCTCTGGACCCATAAACGATGGAAATAAAGAAACTTACGCTGCTCCTGGCCCTGGGCCTGGGGCTCCTCCCCCTGCACGCGCAGGAGAACAATTACTTCCTGCCTTCCACCACCATCCTGGTGCAGGTGGAAAGCCGTCAGGAAAGCTTTTTCGCCGGCCCTTACGCCGCTTTCGCCAAGCAGATGCTCAATATCGACGTCAATGACGCCGACGAAGTGACCAATATCCTGACCCGGGTGGAACTGGTTCCCGTCCTGGAGGCGGACCTGTCCACCATCTATTCCTGTGACGCCGAAAGTGCGGGGTTCCTCTCCCTCAGCGCCCAGGGCCTGGTGGCTTTCAGCGACAAGGCCGAGGCCGAGCGCTACCAGTGGCGCTTCCTGCCGCTGGTCAAGGCGGATTTCTCCCGGAGCGGCCTCACCGACCCCGAGAAAGAGGAAAAGCGCATCATATATCGGAACGAAATCACCGAGGAAGGCGAGGAAATCCGTATCCCCGTGGAGCATAAGGTGCTGGTGGAGAAGACCTTGGAAGACAAGGCCCTGGATGCGGCCGATATGATCCTCGCGGTCCGCAAGGCCCGCCTGGACATTGCCACGGGCAACACCGACGCCAATTATTCCGGTGAAGCCATGAACGCGGCCCTGCGCGAACTGGACCGCATCGAACAGGAATACATTACGCTGTTCACCGGTTACAGCGTCGTGCGCACGCAGACGGCCACGTTCGAGGTCCGTCCCAGCGCCCTGAACCGGAACCATCACTATCTGGCTTTCCGCCTGACGGAGGACGGTCCCGTGGCCGACGGCAACCTGGGTACGCCCTATTATCTGGAACTGGAGCCGGAGGCCATCCCCGAACTGTCCGAAGAAGCGGCCGACAAGCGCAGGAAGGGCCCGGCGCTGCACTACCGCATCCCCGCCATTTGCACCGTCCGGCTCAGCGCCGACGGAAAGCCCCTCCTTTCGACCCGCATCCCCATCTATCAGCTGGGGAAGGAGAATTCCCTTGTGACGAACAAATAACCAATACATAGCAATATGAGTATCAAAGATTTAGATCCGAAAGTAGTTTGGAAAAACTTCTACGCACTGACCCAGATTCCCCGTCCTTCCAAGCACGAGGGAAAGGTGATTGCCTATCTCTATGACTGGGGCCTGTCCCATGGCTTCGATACCATCAAGGACGAGACCGGCAACATCATCATCCGCGTTCCCGCCACTCCCGGCATGGAAAACCGTAAGGGCGTGATCCTGCAGGGCCATATGGATATGGTGCCGCAGAAGACCTCCGACTCCCCGCACGACTTCCTGAAAGACCCCATCAATGCCTATGTCGATGGCGAATGGGTCACCGCCGACCGCACCACGCTGGGCGCCGACAACGGTATCGGCGTAGCCCTGGGCCTGGCTGCCCTGGAAGATCCGTCCGTGAAGCACGGTCCGCTGGAGGTGCTGGTCACCTACGATGAGGAAACCGGTATGACGGGCGCCAACTGCCTGCAGCCCGGCGTGCTCAGGGGCGACATCCTGCTGAACCTGGATTCCGAGGAAGAAGGGGAGCTGTGCGTGGGTTGCGCCGGCGGTCTGGATGCAGAAGCCAATTTCAAATACCACAAGTATAAGACGCTTCCCGGCCACAAGGGCCTGGTGCTCACCGTGAAAGGTCTGCAGGGCGGTCATTCCGGCATGGATATCTCCCTGTACCGCGCCAATGCCAACAAGGTGATGGCCCGGATGCTCCTTCCCGCCATGGAGATGTTCGGCGTGAAGGTAGTCAGCTTCACCGGCGGCAGCCTGCGCAACGCCATCCCGTTCGAGGCCGAAGCCGAAATCCTGATCCCCAAGGAGAACGTGGATTCCGTGAAGAAGCTTGTCCAGAATGTCTTTGCCGAAATCAAGGCCGAGTTCGCCGAGAGCGATCCTTCCGCCGTCCTGTATGTGAACGACTGCCCGGCAGCGCCCAAGTACATCCAGGGCAGCGTGATGCTGCGTGCCGTCAAGGCTATGCTGGCCTGCCCGTCCAACGTGATCCGCATGAGCCGCACGATGGAGGGCCTCACCGAGACTTCCATCAACATGGCCATCGTCCGTACCGAAAAGGGCAAGATCACTATCCACAGCCTGATGCGCAGCGCCGTGGACAGCGCCAAGGAAGCCCTGGCCCAGCGTGTCCGCTGCATCTTCGAGCTGGCCGGCGCCGATTCCGTTGCCTTCCGCGGCGGCTATTCCGGCTGGACCCCGAAGCTGGACACCCCCATCAACAAGGTGTGCATGGAGCAGTACGAGAAGGTCTATGGCAAGCCGATGAAGATTATGGCCACGCACGGCGGTCTGGAATGTGCCATCATGGGTGCCAAATATCCCAACTGGGAGATGGTCTCCATCGGACCTACCATCAAGTATCCCCACAGCCCGGACGAGCGTGTGAACATTGCCGCCGTGGCTCGCACCTGGGAGTACCTGAAGGCCATCCTGGCCAATATCCCGGAAAAGTAGTCCATGGGATTCCATGAAAACAAAAGACCTTCCTCGTTTTCGGGGAAGGTCTTTTGCATAGAGAGTTGTCAGGCAGCTTATTGCTGCTGTCTGGCGCGTTTGGCGACGATATAGGCCTGCTGATCCAGGATGGCCTGGACATTGTCCAGCGTGGCCGCAGCCTCGGGAATACCGCCGGCTTTGGCTTCGCTCAGGAGTTTTGCAGCTTCGGTATAGTTGCCGCGGATACCTGCCACAACACCTTTGGTGTAAGCGGCAGCAGGGCCGTTTCCGGCCTTGGCCAGGTAGCGCTCGGCGGCTTTCACGTCACCCACGGTCAGGGCAGCGTTGGCAGCGTTGACGTTGGCGGTCTCGTCGTCCGGATACACGCGGGCCATCACGTCGAAAACTTCGTTGAACTCGGCCGTTCCGGGTGCGTATTCCTGCGACAGGAAGAAGAACTCGTTGATGCTCAGGTTCTGCGGACGGGTCTTCATCACCTGGCGGATTTCGTCGGTGCTGGTGTAGCTGCGCACGGTGTAGTCAATGCTGTAATTGGTGCGGCGCAGCAGGGGGAACACGTCGGCGGACAGATGGGCATAGTCCTTCTTGAAGGCCTTGATCTTGGCTTCCTTGGTGTCAGGGGCCATATCGGAGTCGATGATGGCCAGAATCTGGTCACGGTGCTCCAGGGCGGTGTCATTCAGGACGGCGGCGCGCAGGCCATCCCAGTTCTCGGCTACGGATTCGGCCTTGCAAACCCCCTTAGGGAGCTTGTACAGCTTGCTCACATAGGCGCGGATGGATTCCGTACGCTTCTGGGACAGGTCGGCGTTCTTCTTGTAATTGCCGTCAGGGGAGGAGAAACCGCGCAGGGTGATGGACTTGATGATGATGTCCTCATCCCCGTGGACGGATTCCACCGTGGAACGGATCTTGGCCAGCTCGGCTTCGTTGTTCTGGTAGTCGGGCAGCACCTGGCTTCCTCCCACCTTGAAGGTCACATAGGCTTCGCCGGAGATGGAACGTTCCTTGACCACGACTTCGGCGTCAGGGCGCACATAGATGTAGCCGGGCACGAACGCAATGGGTTCAGGTTCAGGTTCCAGGTAGGTCACAAGGCCGGTTCCGCTCTGGTCCACAAGGGCCTTTCCGCAGCAGCCGGTGACGCGGGTGTCGATGCGCACGGAGGCGCCGTCCATCCACTCCTGGTATGGGACCGTGTCGCTGTAGGAGAGGTGCTCAGGCATATCCTTGGACCGGAACTGGTACTGTTCCAGCGGGTCGGAGTCCCGCTTTTCACGGGCCAGCTGATAAAAGCGGCCGCGGCTGTACAGGCCCACCGGGCGCAGCTCCAGGCTGTTTTCCCCGTGGTACAGGACGGGAACCAGGTTCACCACGGAATTGCGGGCTACGTCAATCCCGGACAGGTCCAGGTCCATCGAGAGGGTAAGATTGCCGTCTTCCATCTGCATGTCCATCTGGCTCACGTTGTAGTGCAGGTTCTTCTGCGCCACGGCCGTTCCAGAGGAAAGCAACGCGACAGCGGCAAGCAGCATCAGGTATTTCTTTGTCTTCATGGCGCTGTCGTTTTAGAAGAGGTAAACGATGGATACCGCCAGCTTGCTGGGACCGAAGTAGTCAAACTCGGAACCCTTCAGCAGGACCACGTCCTTATTCAGGCATTCGTCGCCCTTAGTGTAAAGATAGCCCAGGCCCAGTTCCAGCTCCAGGTTCCAGTGCCGGTTCAGGATAAAGTCGTAGCCGATTCCGGCGCCGACTCCCAGCAGCAACGCGTCGCGGAGCTGATAGTCCTTCAAATTCGGGTAGCGGCTGTTGTACGGGCTGAAGTCATACAGGCCATAGAGGGTGGTGATACCGCCCTGCAGGTAACCGGCCAGGAAGAGGCCGCTATAGGCCTCACAGAACCAGTAGCGGGCTTCAGGCTGGAAGATCGCATGTTGCAGCGATATTTCCTTCGACGCCCACATATTTCCGCTCAAGCCAAACTCGAGGGACCATTTGGGCGTGAAGGCAATCTCGGCTGCCAGGTTGACGGAGCCGGTGGCGTCGTGCAGCAGGTTGGTCTTGATGGCCCATTTTGTCTGGGCCCCCAGGGATCCAACGAAGAGCAGGAGTGCAAAAAGCACTGTAGTCAGTCTTTTCATACTCATAGCACTAGAATCTGGTTTTTTGGAAGGAGAGGGTACCGTCATCGGCCCAATCCACGACATTCACCTTGAACGTTACGTCCTTGGTGCCTTGACCGGGGATTTCGATGTCAGCCCGATAAGCGAAGCCGCTCTCGAACGTGGCCGGTTTCTCCAG
The DNA here is from genome assembly GCA_902774345.1 of uncultured Bacteroidia bacterium. Classification (GTDB taxonomy): domain Bacteria; phylum Bacteroidota; class Bacteroidia; order Bacteroidales; family UBA932; genus Cryptobacteroides. The sequence goes on from CACYHZ010000059.1 coordinate 6,442, forward strand.
GGTGCAGTTGATGGTGCGTCCGTCGGAGGTCTTCACCTTCAGCGGGAACAGGCCGCTCTGGGGCGGGAGGATGCATACATAGCCTTCTCCGCCGTTGCCGGAGACCGCCTTACCAAGCTGGATGACGCTCTTCAGAGCCGTCACGTCAAGCTGGTTGCTGACCAGGTCCACGCTGGCGCCCACAATAACGGGGTCGGCGGTGGTGATGCTCTCCACCCTGGCGCCGGTGGTGACCACAATCAGCTTGCTCATGACGTGCTGGAACAGGAAGTGAACCTCGTTCTCAGGCTCGGCGTCCACGATGGACAGGCGCAGGTCGGAGGCACTGTAGGAGTTCCACTGACGCTGGTCGCTTTGCACGCTGAACTCGAGTTCGGTGTCGGACAGGGTGGCGCGATAGGGGAGATAGGCGATGAAGCGATTCTCTACGCGCTGTCTTAGCCCCCACTTGATCGGGTCCTCGGGAACCAGCTTGTTCCCGTTCACGCTCGCCTTCACATTCACCCGGCTCACCGGCTCCAGGGCAAAGATGCCCACCTGGTCGCCGTTTTCCAACGCGGAATCGGTGGCGCGCGTTACGAACTGGGCAGAGGCCGCCGTGAAGCTGACCTCATTGCCCAGGTTCTTGCCCGCCTCGTCCGGCGTCATCGAAGAACGACGGCAGCCGCCCAGTGCCAAAAGACCAAATGCAAGGATGCAGATGTACTTTTTCATAGGGTGATGGATTGTGAATTAATTGCTGGGTACGAAATTGGCCGGGTCAGTAATG
>CACYHZ010000060.1 GCA_902774345.1 uncultured Bacteroidia bacterium
CCGATGTCAACAGCGAGACGTGGAGGAACGTACGCAGCTACATGCTGCTGGTGGGCATTGCTTGCGCCATCGGCATTCCGCTAGCCATCTGGGCCGCCAGGGTTTATCTGGAGCGGTTTGCGTATCGCGTTGAAGGCTACGGCTGGGTGTTCGTTGTGGCGGTCATCATTTCGCTGGCCATCGCCTTTGGTACTGTGCTTTGGCAGACATTGAAGGCGGCAAAGACGAATCCGGCGATTGAACTGAAAAAAGAATAATTATTGGATGGAAGCAAATTGGTCCAAATACCTGTTGGCGGCGGCGAGTTCGGGAAGATTTCTCTCCTGGAAGGCGGCGCAGTACAGTTCCCGGAAACGGCAGAGTTCTTCCCACATGGCACTGCGGGCCGATTTGCTCTCCTGGAGTCTTCCATACCGGATGGTAAGGTCCATCAGCTCCTGGAAACGGGCAAATGCACTCTGGGCACGGCTTTCTTTCCCGGCCTCGAGCGCCTTTAGGACACGGGAAGTCTCGCTGCCGATGTTGGCCATCTGCTGCGGAAAACTCAGTTCGGCCCAACGGCCATTTTCCAGCGACCTGTGTTGCATCTATGCAGTAATGAATTTATCGACAATAGCTTTGATGGCCTCTCGGATTTCAGGATCCTCCACATCCCTGGAAGGATTTCCCTGCCAGGAGCGGATATTGATGAGCGAATCAAATTCGATGAAATCTTCCCCTTCTTCCTCCACCCAGAGGTTGAAGCCCCAGAGGCTCTCCTGTGCAGAGCCGTCTTCTAACAGAAGGCGTTCCAAGTCTGCGTGGAGATCGGCATCAACAGCCAAGAGACCTCGTTTTACATCGGCCACACATTTTATCATGTCACCGAAGGTATTTTGTGCCAACTCTTTGAGTTCAGCGATGGAGATTGCCTGCCTGAGAATCTGCATAATCAATTGTTTCGACAAAGATACAAATAAAAATGAATAGCTATCTGAAATTCCTCTCCCGCAATAAACTCTACACCGCCATCGAGGCGGTGGGGCTGGCCGTAAGCCTGGCGTTTGTGATTATCATCGGCAGTTATGTATGGCAGCAATATGCCGTGACGCGGGAGCATCCGGACCGGGAGCGGGTTTATGTGCCTGGGACCTTCAATGGCTCCCTTTTTTTTATTATCTTTGCATAGGTCTTGAATCTGTGCCTATGAAAAAAATATTAATAGCCGTTCTACTTCTGGTTTCCACCGTATGCAGCGCCCAGGACTTGCAAAGCAAGCACCTGGTGCGCCTGGGCTACGGAGATGCCCTGTTCGAGAAGCTGGTCTTCTACCCTTCGGCCGGCACCTCCGATTATGCCTATACGGGCCACCTGTTCGCCGATTATCAGTACTCCTTCACCCGCGTGGTGAGCGTGGGTGCGCAGCTGGATTTCCAAGGGATCTTTTGGACGACGGAGGAAAAAACCCGTTCCCGGAACTACGATCTGTGCCTGATTCCGACCCTCCGCTTTACCTGGCTGCACACCTCATGGGTGCGCCTGTATTCCGGTCTGGGCGGGGGCGTGCTGATGGCCTTCGACAATGCCGGTAATACGGAGTTCGCCCCGGTCTTCGACCTCAAGCCCGTCGGCATCCAATTGGGAAAAACCCACTGGTGCGGTTCGCTGGACCTGGGATTCATGGCGGCGATGAAGAGTGTCAACCGAATCTATATGGCTGGCTCGCGGCTGGTTTCCGTGAGCGTCAATTATCGTTGGTAGCCTATGAAAAAAGGAATGATCCTGGCCCTGGCGGCCCTTGCCCTCTTTTCCTGCCGTCACCCGGAAGTGGAATTCGTGGACTTCGATACCTTTAAGGTCCTTTCCGTCAAGTCCTCGGACGTTTTTATGCCCGACGGCAGCCTGAATCCTGAAATCCGCGTGATGGAGGATCCGGAAATCGATACGGATACCAAGATTGCCACCACGGATGCCAACAGCATTGTCCGGAACATTCTGGGCGAAGTGAATTGCAACAACATCATCCACGTGGCCGGCACCTACAAGGGCCACGACGTGGATGGCTCCGAGCTCATTCAGTCCGGAAAGCTGCTCCTTCCCAGCAGCGGCCCCATCAAGAATATGATCATCGTCAGCCATTATACCATCGGCGCCAATTATGAGGCACCGTCCGAAACCTTCCCGCTGGAGGGAATCTGGGCGGCGAAAGGCTATGCGGTGGTGGTGGCCGATTATATCGGCTTTGGCGTTACCTCCAAGCGCATCCATCCCTATATGCACGTCAGGAGCACGGCCCGTTCGGTGGTGGATATGGCCCTGGCGGTGAAGCCGTATCTGGAGCACATCGGCCGGAAGCCCGAAAGTGACCAGGTGATCCTGGCGGGGTATTCCCAGGGGGGCGCGACGACGCTGGCCGTGATGGATATGATTCAGGACCATTATGCCAAGGAGCTGCCCATCAAGAAAGTGTATGCCGGCGGCGGCCCTTACGACTTGGCCGCTACCTTCGACATCTCGATGGAATGGGACCAAACCGGCATTCCCTGCGCCATCCCGATGATTGTCCAAGGGGTTAACGAAGGGGAGAACCTGGGCCTTAAGATGGCGGATTTCTTCCAGCCCAACCTGCTGGCGCATTACGACGAGTGGATTAATTCCAAGTCGTTTACGGTAAAGGAAATCAATCTGAAGATGCAGGCTACCAGCATGCACGAGATTATGACAGCGGAAGGCCGCGACAAGAAGAATGCCGAAACGGCCCGTCTGTATCAGGCCCTCCTGGGTAATGGGGTGCTGCATTTCAACCCTACTGCGCCCATTTATCTGTTCCACAGCACTCAGGACAAGACCGTGCCCTTCATCAACGCCCTCAAGGCCGAGGCCTGGTTCAAGGGCTGGGATGTCAGCTATGATTTCGGAGCCTATGGAAAGCACGGGGCCGGCTGTGTCCGTTTCCTGATTAATACCTACGCCGACTTATGAGAAAGCTGCTGTATCTTTGCCTGACGGGTCTGCTGACCCTGGGATGCACCAAGGCGAAACTTGCCACGGAGCCCTCTGATTTCAAGATTGAGGTGGATTGGGTCAAGGGAACGCGTGCCCAGTTTACCATTACCCCCAGTGACCCTAACGTTTGTTATGCGTATGGGACGCTGGAGGCGGAACACCCGATGTATGACGCTACTGACGAGGAAATTGTCAATTTCCAATTGGAATGGATGGATTCGGATTATGAGAGCCTTCGTCGGGACGGGAAGGTCGAAGGGGATTTTGTGGATCTGTTCTGTTTCATCGGCCCCCGCACGCTGCAGAGCAAACTCATGTCTCCGGATACTGACCAGAAACTGCTTGTGTTCCAGATTCATCCCGAAACCCATACCGTCCTGGGCCCCCTGCATAAGCTGGAATTCCATACCCAGGCTGTTCCGGAACAGGAAATTGATTTTACCATCCAGTATAAGGACAATATGTTTCGCATCCTGCCCAGCGACAAGCAAATGACTTGGTTCTGGGAATATGAAAGGAATACGAAGATCGAGGATGTGTACATGGCGCCCTATTTCTTCTTCTATGACATCATCTGTATGTACGATGATTACGGATTCCTGGATAATCTGCTGAGCAAGGGGGATAATGAATATGTCCTGCCGCAGGATGACCCTTCCATCCAGGAGGGTGTCCTGTACACGATGATGATGTCGGCCTGCTCGGACGGCGAAATCAGCTCCCCAGTCAGTTACGCGGAATTCATCTATGAGAACGGAAAAGTCCGCTTCGTTCAGGCAGATGTTCCCGTAGAACCGCTGCCGTAGCGGTCTCGAAGCCCTTATTGCATATCGTCCGTCGTGGGCCTGAGGACCGTGAGCTGGACCAGCAGGGCCAGCGCCGTGACTACGCCCAGGACGGCGAATGCGGCGCCCAGCTGGCCGCCATCCTGCATACGACCCAGCACCTGGGTGCAGACGGCCCCCATGGCAACCCCGACCGTGTTCATAAAGCCGTAGGCCGTTGCGCGCAGGCGGCCGGGTACGAACTGGCACAGGATGGGCATATTGTTGGTGTCGAACATCCCATACCCAATTCCGAATATTACGCCGGCTGCGATGGCGGCCAACAGGCCGTGTCCCAGGCCGATGAGCACGAGGGCAGGAATCATCATCCCCAGTCCGATGGCGCTGGTATAGACGCGTCCCTTGAGGTTCCGCTTGACCCAGCGGTCACTGAGGGGTCCGCCGATGAGGACGCCGATGAGCGAGGCCGCCGCGATGGTGATGGTGGCTATGGGGCCTGCCTGCTCCATCGGAATGTCCAAACTGCCCTGGAAGAGGGTCGGGAGCCAGTTCTTGGTGGCCCAGCCGGGCATGGAGGAAGCCGCAAAGAAAAAGAGGATGGCCCAGAAGGCAATGTTGCTGAAAATCAGTCCAAAAGACTTCCATACGGAATCCCGGTTCGCCGGCCGTGAGGTCTCCTGAACTTTGGGAACGTCCTGGCGGTTTTCGCGCAGGCAGAATACCAGGATGCCGGCATAGACCACCCCGACGATTCCGAACCAGTGGAAGGTCTGCTGCCAGCTCATGGCCGATGCCAGCGTGGCGCCAAAGCCGCCGAGGGCCTGTCCCAGATACAGTCCGGTCATATGAATGCCGACGGCCAGGGAACGGGATTTCCCCGTGTGATAATCGGCAATGAGGGACAGGCTTGACGGGATATAGAGGGCCTCGCTGACGCCCATCAGGCCCCGGAGCCACTTGAGTTGGGTGAAGGTGGTGCAGTAGCCCATCAGAAGCGTGACCAGCGACCAGACGGCCAGGGAACCTACAATCAGCCATTTCCGGCTCATCCGGTCGGCGACGGTCCCGGCGAAGGGGCTAACGATGGCATAGACCCAGAGGAAGATGCTCATCAGGAAACCAAATGCCTCGGCGCTTTGCAATTCCGCGATGTCGATGGCCATATAGTCCCGCATCGTGGACAGCATCTGGCGGTCCATATAGTTCAGCAGGGCCACTACCCAAAGCAGGCCCACCACAATCCAGGGATAAATCTTTTGGAACTTTTCTTTATTCATAACTACTTGATATCAGATAGTTTAACGGCCTGGAAGGTCATATGGGCCATGGAGCTCTCGTATAAGATACCGACGGTCTTCCTGTCAATCATGCTCAGGCAGGAATAGCCCCAGTTGCCGCCTTCGTCAAGGAGCAGGCGGCGGGTCCAGGTGACGCCGCCGTCCAGGCTCATCTGGATGGTGATATTGCGGCGGTCGTTGCCGTCCGAGGGATTGGAAAAGAGCAGGATATCCTGCCCCAGGGCGTTCTCGGAAGCAGGGACGCGAATGATACTGGCCATACAGACGGGGCAGGCCAGCTGCCCGTCCGAGGCATGCGGCGTCCAGGTTCTTCCCATATCCGAGGTGGTATAAACGGCCCGGCCGGTTTTCCGGTTATCGCGCATATTCAGCATCAGCAAGCCGGGTTTCACCTCCACCACCTGCGATTCAGTGGTGTTGATCTTGGCGTACTCGTGTACCGTCCAGGTGGCGCCGCGGTCACGGGAATACATCACTCCGGCAGCAGGCGTACGGTCGGCTTCCTGATGCTGGAAGGGGACCACCAGGGTACCATCGGCCATCGTAATGCCGCGGCCAGGTCCCTGGAAAGTGAAATGCCAGGGCTCCTGCTTGATCTGCCGCGTCAGGTTCACGGGCTCGCTCCAGGTGAGGCCGTCGTCCTGGGAACGGACCATCATCAGCTGAGGCGTCTCGTCGGGTTCGAAGCCGTCGCCGGCCGACCACCAGGCAGCCTGACCGGGTTTGGCGTGGGTCCAGGCCGCGAAAAGCAGGATGTCTCCGGTAACGTCATCCACCAGGATGCAAGGATCGCCGATCCCGTTCTGGTCCTGCGGCAGGCCGCCCCATTCGCCCATATCCATTGCCACAATCATCGGCCCCCAGGTCCGTCCACCGTCTGTGGATCGGCTGATTCCCACGTCAATGTCGCCCTGCAGGTCGTAGGCGTTGGCGCGGCGGATGTCATAGGTGGCGATGAGCGTTCCCTTCTTGGAGGTGACCAGGCCGGGGATGCGGTAGGCGGCCACGCCGTCATCGCCGGCGGAACGGACGCGACGGGCCAGCCGATGCTCCAGAATGCCGCTTTCCTCAATCTGGAAGCCCTTGGCCTTTACAATCACACGGAAAGGCTTGTCCAGCTTGCGGGTTTTCTCGGAGGAAATATTGACGAACAGGTAGCCGTCCTTCACATAGGCTTTGGTGAGCGCTTTGCCAGGCAGGCCGGACAGTTTGATGTCCCATTCGGGCTGGGCACCTTCCGGTACGGTAACCGATGCGACGCTGATATCTTGTCCGGTAACCACCGGGACCTGCCAGTGGTGCACCTGGATGAGGGCTGCGGTCAGTATGGCAAAAAGAATCTTCATTTCAGGGTGATTTCAAAGATTTTCGGACTGCGGACGCCGGGCTTCAGTTCGCCGCCGGCAATGAAAAGGGATTGGGCCGATGCCGCCACGCCCGGGCCAGCCAGTGCACAGGAAGGATCGGCGGTCAGAAGGGTCCACTTCGCGCCGTCGAAGGCATAGACCTCTGCGCGGAAATGATACCAGGAAGGGTCCTGGGAGAGGTAGGGGATACGGTCCTCGGGGCCGTTGTGAAGGGCCTTGGCGAAAATGGCACGGTTCACGCCGCCCACTACGGCCAGGCGGCCGTCCGGCAGCGTAACGCCGGTGCCGCCGACGAAGGTATCTTTCCACTGGCCGTCTTCCAGACACAGTCCGCGGGACGATACCTCCAGGGTTTCCGGATTAAAGCCGCCCCAGACGAAGAGTTTTCCGTTACAGGCATAGGCGACGGGCTGCACCAGCGGCTCAGGCAATTGGGCCACTTCTTTCCACTGGAGAACGCCCGCCTCACAAGCATAGATGCTGCGTGTGCCTACGCCGCCCACCAGGTAAAGCTGGTTCCCATCCAGGGTCCAGCCGCATTGCTCCATCGGTTCCGG
>CACYHZ010000061.1:0-6876 GCA_902774345.1 uncultured Bacteroidia bacterium
GAGGATTTCCAGATTGTGAACGGACAGGGGGAATATGTGAATTACGTTTATGCGGGTTCCACAGACGGTCAGGATGCCTATACATACGACATCCTTGATGGCGACTGGTATCATGCATCAGTCCCCAATAAAGGGAATAGCAACCAACTGATTATCAAGGTAGATCCCAATTACTCAGCCAAACCCCGCCAGGCATTCATTGCCATGGAAGCCGGAGATGCATTTACCACGGTGAAAGTTATTCAGAACTAGCCTACGGCTCATCCCCCCTCTTCTACCTCTTAGACATTTGCTCGCAATATTGGTGATCAAGATGTCCCAAAAATACGGACATCTTGATCAAAAACGGCCGAAAATGACAAAGATGGGCGAAGCGGAAGTAGTGAGGCACGCCGAACGGTGGAGCGGAGCCCATCCTTTCCCCTTTCGCCGAAGACGTGTTGGCCTGTCTTCATTTGCGTTTTTCTCGGAAAGAATTGCCATATTTGTATATGAAAAAGATTTTCCTTTGCCTTCTGCTCCTTCTGCCGGCAGCCGCTATCCATGCGCAGGAGCGACAACTCTCTATCCGTGAGTTTCTTAAGTGTTCACCGGAAGATACCACAAGCTACCGGGTGACGGGCGTCGTGGAAAAAATCCGGAGCACTTCCAGCGGGAGTTTCTACCTGAAGGACAAGAGCGGGAAGTTACTGGTCTACGGCCTCATCGACCCGCAGGATCAGTCCGCGAGTTTCAGCAAACTGGACATCCTCAAGGGTGATACTCTGACCGTTCTCGGGCGCTTTACGCTGTACGCCGGTAATACGCCGGAAATGAAAGACGGTCGCCTGGTGAAAAAGTCGGACGGTCCGGAGCACGGCCTGAGCTTCTACGACAGGCTGGACCAAAAGCCGTCCTTCCATGGGAAGACAGGAAAGGAAGCCCACGAGGCGTTCAAAGCCTGGGTACAGGCCCACATCGACGCGCCCGAAAACGGGGAGAAAGGCACTGTCCGGGTGCAGTATGTGATTGGCAAGAACGGCGGCATCCAGGAGGTGCAGGTAATCGAGGGAGCCTCCCCCGCCCTGAACAAAGAAGCCGTCCGGGTGGTCAGCAGCGCCCCGAAATGGAAACCGGCCAAGATGGACGGCAACGGAATACGGATGACGTATTCGGTCTATGTAGAATTCGAATAGGCTACCCCAGATCCCCGTAATCCTGGACCCCGGCGTGGGGGAACCAGTCGCGCAGTTTCAGCTGGGCCTTGGCCTTGGTGTCGGGCGTGATGGCGGTGGCCACGTAGGTGACGGCGGCCAGCAGGGCGGCCCAGTCATCGGCCATACCCGCGAAGGGAAGGAAATCGGGAATCATATCGACGGGCAGGATCAGATAGCCCAGGGCGCCGGCGATGATGGCCTTGTAGCGGGCGGGCGTATGCTCGTCCATCAGGGTATAAAACAGGACCAGGGCATAGTACACCGCCTTGACGCCGGCTTTGGAGGCGACATGGCCCAGTTTTTTCCAGAAGCCTTTTTCGTCGTAGTGCTTCTGGTATTGCTGCAATTCATTGGAAGTGAGGTTATCCATGACTTATTTCTCCTTGGCTATTTTATCCATAATCAGGGCGATGGCGCCGTCGCCGGTGACATTGCAGGCGGTACCGAAACTGTCCATCGCGATGTAAAGGGTAATCATCAGGGCCTGCTGCGCCGGGTCGAAGCCCAAAATGCTGGAGGCGACCATCGTCACGCCCAGCATCAGGACAAAGCCCAGTACCATCCCGAAGTCGAAGGGCATATCCAGCATCAGCATCAGCGCGATGGCGCAGGAGGTGATTTTGAGCGTACTGCCGGACAGGTGGATGGTAGCGCACAGCGGCACCGTAAAACCGGCCACGCTTTCGCTGACACCGTTATTCAGCGTACTTTTCAGGGTCACCGGAATGGTAGCGGCCGATGAAGAAGTCCCCAGCGCCGTCAGGTAGGCCGGCAGCATCCGGGACAGCAGTTTCAGGGGATTCTTCCGGGTAACCAGGCCCGCTACGCAATACTGCAGCAGCAGGAGCACCAGCGTCATCGCAAAAATGATGACCACTATGGCCAGGAAGGCACCCAGTACCGGCGCCACCTTTCCTGCCGCCGCCATATCCATAAACAGGCCGAAAATATAAAACGGGAGCAGCGGGATAATCACCTTTTCAATACTCCGGACGATGATCCGGCGCAGCTCCGAGAAGCCTTTCATCAGGGCCGATGCATTCGAAAAAGCGATGCCCAGCCCCAGCAGGAAGGACAGCACCAGCGCCGTCATCACGTCCATCAGGGGCGGAATGCCGATGGTAAAATAGGCCGGAAATTCCTTCCCCGCCTCCTCCAGCGCGTCGATGGAACCCGGAGTCAGCAACGAAGGGAAGATGCCCACGCTGAACAGATAGGCAAACAAGCCCGAGCAAACGGTGAAGCCATAGGCCAGCACCACCGTCAGGAGGAGCATCCGCCCAGCCCGCTGCCCGACTTCGGCAATGGCGGGGGTCACCAGGCCCACGATAATGAGCGGAATGAAGAAACGGAGCAGCTGGTCGAAGACTCCGGTCAAGGTATTGCCCACCCTGACGCCCCATCCGGGCACAAACTGCCCCAGCAGCACGCCCAGTACAATGGCAATCAGCACTTTCACCACTAATGGCAGTTTCCCGATCTTTTTCATATTGCAAATATAGTAAAAACAGCCCTTTTGCGACAAGGCTGGCACTATTTATGCGGAAAAAGCCGTACTTTTGTGCATATGAAAAGAATCTTCGCCATCATCAGCATAGCCCTGGCCACAGTCGCGGCCGCGAAGGGGCAGACTCCGGAACAAACGGCTGCCAAGGCCCGTCAGTGGGTGGAAACCCGGAAGGGGCAGGCGCCCCTGGAGGGGTCCGTCTGGGGCGTAATGGCCCGCAGCGCCGACGGCACCGTACTGGTGAGCCACAACGCCCGGCTGCGGATGATTCCGGCCTCCAATCTGAAACTGGTTACCACCGGCACCGCACTGCACGCCTTCGGCCCGGATTACCGCTTCCAGACCGGCATCGGCTATAGCGGCACCATTCAGGACGGCACGCTGGAGGGCGATGTGTACATCATCGGCGGCGGAGATCCCACCATCGGCGCGAAAGATTCCCTGGCCCTGAAGCCCGACGCCCTGTTCTGGAAATGGAAGCAGCTGCTCCGCGAAGCCGGCATCCAGCGCATCCACGGACGCATCGTGGGAGACGGAACAGCCTACGAAGGACACCTGGAGCATGCCTCCTGGAGCTATGACGACCTGGGCACCTACTACGGCACCGGCGGCAATGCCCTGTGCTTCTACGAAAACGCCATCGACCTGGAAGTGAAGGCCGATGCGGAAGGCGCCCCCGTCCGGGTACGGCAACTCTACCCCGACACCCCCTGGCTGCATTTCTCCAACCAGAGCATCACCGGTCCGGCGGGCACCGGCAACAGCCTATACCTGTTCACCACCGACCTGGCCCCCTACGCCGAACTCCGCGGCAGCTTCGCCACGGACCGCAAACCCAAGACCGAACATTTCGCCAACAAATACGGCGCCCTCACCTGCGCCTACTACTTCTGGAAAAACTTGATATCCACCGGCTGGGAAGTCAGCGGAGGATATGCCGACATCGACCGGAACGGCTACATCCGGGATGCCGGTTTCGTCCCCTGCGAAAGGGCCGCCAAGCCCACCCTCATCGGGCAGACCGCTTCGCCCCGGCTGGCCGATATTGCCCGGGAAACCAACTGGAGAAGCGACAACTTCTACGCCGAGGCCCTGTTGCGCATCATGGGCGAAAGCGCATCGCAGATAGCCGTTTACGATAGTTGGTGCCGACGGCAGCGGCCTTTCCACCCTGAACAAACTCACCCCCGAATGGATGGTGAACTACCTGGACGCCATGAAAAAGAGCCCGGCCTTCGACGCCTTCCTCTCATCCCTCCCCCAGCCCGGCCAGGGCACCCTGAACGCCGTGAAAGTGAAAAACGGCCCCCGCATCCGGATGAAAAGCGGATTCATGAACGGCGTGCTGTGCTATTCAGGTTATATTCTGGACGATGACGGCCAGCCGGCCATTACTTTTTCCTTTTTCACCAACAATGCCGTGGCCAAACCTTCGCAGATGCGTCCGGTGATGATGGAGCTAATTGGACAACTTACAGAATAAAGTATTATCTTTGTAAACTTATAGAGATGAAACGAGGTATGCTCATAGGGGCCCTGATACTGGCTGCCGTCTCCTGCAAGATGGTGGGCCAGATCCAGGAAACCGCCACGGAACTGTTCCGCGGCGAGGTCGTGGCCAAGGTGGGCGACCACAAACTGTTCCGCAGTCAGCTGGATAGTTACATCCCCGCCGGGGTATCGGCCAGTGACAGCGCCGCCCTGGCGCACCAGTACATCAACGCCTGGGCCGAGGACCTCCTGCTGCTGGACATGGCCGAAGAGCAGCTGTCCGAGGCCGATAAAGACGTCTCCGCCGAACTGGAACGCTACCGGCAGACCCTTCTGAAATACCGCTACGAACAGCTGTACGTGGACCAGCGCCTGGACACCCTGATCACCGACGAGGAGATTGCCCGCTACTACAACGAGAATCCGGGCCGATTCAAACTGGACCGTCCCGTGGTGAAGGCCCGCTATATGATTATCCCGGCCGACACCCGCAGCCTCAAGGCCCTGCGCAAGCGGATGAGCTCCGACGACGACGCGGAATTGGCCATGCTGGACAGCCTGGCCAGGCCTGTGGCCCTGAAGTACGTGGATGCGTCGGACAACTGGATGGACATCATCACCCTGGCCCAGGAACTGGGCACCGACTACCGCAGTCTGCTGGGCGCCCTCAAGCACCAGGAGGCCGAACTTCCGGACGATGCCGGCAACCTGCGCATCGCCTACATCGTCGAGATGGTACCGGAGGGGAAGACCGCCCCGCTGGAATACTGCACCCAGCGCGTCCGGGACCTCATCCTGAGCGCCCGCAAGCACCAGGTGGAGGTGGAACTGGAGCAGAACCTGCTGGAGGATGCCCTGCGCAACAATAAATTTGTAATTTACTAGCTATGAAAAAGATATGCTTATCGGCCCTGTGCCTGCTCTGCTGCTTAACCCTGGGCGCCCAGAAATACAAGGGCGTGGTGGACAAGAGCGTCGCCGTGGTGGGCGGAGAAACCATCCTGCTCTCGGAAGTGGAAGCCGAGGTCCAGCAGATGCGGGCCAGCGGCATGTCCAGCGACCGGGACATGCGCTGTGAAATCCTGCAGAACATGATGGAAGTCAAGTTGTTCCTGATGCAGGCCCGCGTGGACTCCCTCACCGTGAACAACGATATGGTGGATGGCAACCTGACCCAGCGCATCGACTGGTTCCGCACCCAGCTGGGCGGGGACGAAGAGGTGGAAAAATACTTCGGCAAGCCCCTCTACAAGCTGCGCCAGGAGTGGCGGAAAACCCTTGAGGAACAGAGCCTGACCGAGCAGGAACGTGGCCAGGTGGCCGGAAAGATTGCCGCCGTTACCCCCTACGACGTTCAGCAGTACATCGACGCCACGGACCCGGAAGATTTGCCCGTGGTACCGGTGAAATACCAGTTGAGCCAGATCTGCATCTATCCGGACCGCGAGGCGGCGGCCGTGTTGGTCCGTGAGAAGCTGCTGAGCCTGCGGGAGCGCATCATGAACGGCGAAAAGTTCAGCACCCTGGCCCGCATCTATTCCGAAGACCCTGGCAGCGCCCGCCGCGGCGGTGAACTGGGCCTGGCCTCCAAGTCCATCTTCTGGCCGGCCTTCTCCGATGCCGCCATGGCCCTGAGGCCCGGAACCATCTCCCAGATCGTGGAAACCCCCGACGGCTTCCACATCATCGAAGTCATCGAAAAGAAGGGCGACATGTTCAACGCCCGCCACATCCTCCTCAAGCCCCAGTACACGGCAGACGACCGCACAAAGGCTTTTTCCACGCTGGACAGCCTGAAAACCCGTATCCTGGAAGACGAAATCTCTTTCCCCCTGGCCGCCCGCTTCTATTCGCAGGACCCTGCCACCCGCACCAACGGCGGACAGATGGCCGACCCCAGCACCGGATCGTCCTATTTCGAAATCGACCAGTTGAAACCCGCCGATTATGCGGCCATCAAGGAACTGAAGGAGGGTGAGATTTCCGAGCCCGTGGAGTCCCTGGACAACGAAGGCTATCTGCAGGGCCGCAGCGGCAACCTGGTGTACAAGATCATCCGCGTGGACAAGATCCTGCCGGCCCATACCGCCACCTTCGAGAACGACTACACCCAGATTCTGGAAAAGGTGGAACAGCAGAAGCAAATCGAAGCTGTGGACGCCTTCCTGGAGGAGAAGATTAAGAGCACCTACATCGTCATCGACCCGCTTTTCGCCGAATGTGAATTCTCCCGCGAAAGCTGGAATGCCCGCAAATAGTGAATCGGCTGCTGCGTCATACGGTCCTGTGGCTGTTGCTTCTGGCAACGGCGCTGCCGCTGACGGCCCAAAAGAAGAAGAAGGAGCAGAAAGAGGACGATAAGGTGCTGCTGATCAGCGCCCAATCGGCCCAGCTCATCGAAAAGAACGGGGAGAACTTCCGCAAGGTGGTGGGCCCCGCCCGCTTCCTGCACAACAACACCTACCTGCTGTGCGACACGGCCCTGTGGAACGTGAATTCCAACATCATCGACGCCGTGGGCCACGTGCGCATCATCCAGGACCGCACCAAACTGTCCAGCGCCTCGCTGCAGTACATCGTGGATGAAAATATGGCCAAGTTCCGCGGCGAGCTGGTGCAGCTGGAGGACAAGGACAACAACACGCTGCGCACCCGCTACCTGGACTACAACACCAAGGATTC
>CACYHZ010000061.1:6912-13240 GCA_902774345.1 uncultured Bacteroidia bacterium
GGCGCCGCCATGCGGGACAAGGACGGACAAATCATCGAAAGCCTGTACGGCACTTACGATTCCAAGGCCCATCTGTTCGTGTTCAACGACCAGGTGAACATGTACATGGACACCACCTTCGTGAAAACCTCGCGCCTGGAATACCGCAGCGACCTGTCCACCGCCTGGTTCGGCTTCGGCACCGACATGTGGCAGGACGACAAGATGCTCAGCGCCAATGACGGCTGGTACAATCGGGAGAAGGAGCTGTTCATGTTCCGCCGGAACGTGCACCTGCTCACCCAGGACCAGGAAACCTGGTCGGACTCACTGTTCTATTACCGAGCCCTGAACAATGTGGAAATGCTGGGCAATGTGGAGGTGATGGACACCACCCGCAACGCCTATGCCCTGGCCGGACGCTTCGAATACATCGACTCCCTGTCCCAGCTGGTCATGACGCGGGAACCCGCCATCATGTCCGTGGAAGAGGACAAGGGACGCCTGGACACGCTGTATCTGGGGGCCGATATCCTCACGCTCCGGGCCATCCGCCGCTGTGACCTGCCCGATCCCTGGGTCAGCGATTCCGAAAAGCGGATGAAGGACATTGCCGGCGACCCGGTAATGGAGTACCGCAAGAAAGCCGCCGAAGCGGCCGCCAAGGCCGCGGAAGAGGCTGCGAAGAACGACCCTAACCGCCCGCCGGAAAAGCCGGCTGCCAAGCCGGGAGGAGGCAAAGGCGGACCCGGAGGAAAGGGCGACAAGCCCAAAGACGACAAGCCGGCCCCGCCGCCCGCGGAAAGCCCCGCCCCCAAGGCCGACAGCCTGTTGACCCCTCCCCTGGACAGCCTGGCCGTTCCGGCTGACAGTCTGGCACTGCCGCCGCTGGACAGTCTGGCCCTTTCCGCCACTCCCCCGCCGCCTGCGGAAACTGAACCTGAACCTGAAGCGCCCGCGGAAACTGAAGCGACCGACACCACGGCGCTGGTCCCGAAAGATACCACCAAAATCAACTTTATCTGGGGTTCCAAACGGGTGCGCCTGTTCCGCCGGGACCTCCAGATGGCCAGCGACTCCCTCATTTA
Organism: uncultured Bacteroidia bacterium; assembly: GCA_902774345.1. Taxonomy (GTDB): domain Bacteria; phylum Bacteroidota; class Bacteroidia; order Bacteroidales; family UBA932; genus Cryptobacteroides. The sequence continues at coordinate 7,980 of CACYHZ010000061.1, forward strand.
CACGGACCTGGATTCTCTGGTGCGCCTGTACCAGGACCCCATCTTCTTCAACGAAGGGAACAAGCAATACGCATCGGACAGTATCTATCTGGTGATCCGGAACCGGCGCGCCGAAAAGGCCCACCTGCTGAACAATGCCTTCATCACCTTCCAGGAGGATAAAGTCAGTTACGACCAGATCCGCGGCACCGAGATGGTGGCCTATTTCGACTCCACAACGGCCCTGACGCGCTTCGACGCCCTGGGCGGGGCTTCATCCCTGTTCTTCCTGGAGGAGAACGGTGCCCTGGCCACCGTCAACAAAGTGGAATCCAAGATGATCTATGCCATTTTCCAGAACGGCGAGATCCAGCAGATTTACTATTACGACAACCCCAAGAACGACGGCTATCCGTCCGTGCAGCTGCCGGAAGAAGAACGGACGCTCAAGGGCTTCCGCTGGGAACCGGAGCGCAGGCCCGCTTCTCCGCTGGACGTCACGTCCCTGGTGCCCCGCAAGAGCCAGCGTACTTCCTATCTGGCGCGCCCGCACGCCGCTTTCACCCAGACCAACGACTACTTCCCCGGTTACATTAACAAAGTGTACCGCGACATCGCCATCCGCGATTCCCTGCAGGTGGTGCGGGACCGCGAACGCCAGCGCATCAAGGACTCCCTGGCCCGTGCCGAAGCGGACAGCCTGAGGCTGACGCTGCCCGCCGACTCTCTGATGCTGGCCCTGCCGGATTCACTGACCGTTCCCTCGGACAGTCTCCTGACGGCCTCCGGCGATTCGCTGCAGGTGCCCGATGCCCTGCTGCCGCCTTCGGATTCGCTGGGCACCCCGCGCGACAGCCTGGGTGTATCGGCCACTGTTACCCAAAAGCCGGAACTGACTCCGGAGCAGATCAAGGCGGCGGAAAAGGCCAAAAAGGAGAAAGAAAAGGCCCGCGAGAAAGCCCGGAAGCAGGCCGAGAAGGAAAAACGCAAGGCGGAGAAGCAGAAGGCCCTGGAAGCCAAATGGGCCGAAGAGGACCGCATCTACGAAGAAAAACAGGCGGCCAAGGCCCAGAAGAAGCTGGATAAAGAACGCGCCCGCAAACTGAAGGCGCTCAAGAAGATTGAACGAAGGGCACAACGGGACCGGAAACGCTTTGAGAAGTACCTCAGGCGCGAACAGCAGCGCGCCGCAAGAGAGGCGAAGAAAAACACTAAAACACAATAGCTTATGAAAAAAACAGTACTCGTATCCGGCGGTGCCGGTTTCATTGGCAGTCACGTGACTGTAGAACTCCTGGAAGCGGGTTATGACGTAGTGGTCGCCGACAATTTCTCCAACTGCGACCGCACCTGCTTCGAGGGCGTGAAGAAAATCACCGGACGGGCAGACCTTCCCCTGGAGGTGGTGGACTTCTGCGACGCCCAGGCCGCCAAGGCTATCTTTGAAAAATACCACATCGACGCGGTCATCCACTTCGCCGCCTTCAAGGCCGTGGGCGAATCGGTGGCCAAACCCCTGATGTACTACAAGAACAACCTTATCAGCTTCCTGAACGTGCTGGAGGCCGCCCAGGCCACCGGTGGATGCAACGTGCTGTTCTCTTCATCGGCTACCGTCTATGGCGAGCCCGAGGCCGTGCCCGTGACCGAAAGCACCCCCCGTCAGCCGGCCATGTCGCCCTACGGCAACACCAAGACCATGTGCGAGGATATCCTGCGGGACACCGTCAAGGCATCCGAAGGCCTCATCAAGGGCATCCTGCTGCGTTACTTCAATCCCATCGGCGCCCATCCCAGCGCCCTGATCGGCGAACTGCCCCGCGGCGTTCCCAACAACCTGGTTCCGTTCATCACCCAGACGGCCATCGGCAAGCGCGAATGCCTGAGCATCTTCGGCAACGACTACCCCACCCCGGACGGCACCTGCCAGCGGGACTACATTGACATCGTGGACCTGGCCCGCGCACACGTGTTTGCCGTCACGCGGATGATCGAAGGGAAGATGAAAGAAGATTGCGAAGTGTTCAATGTGGGCACCGGACGCCCTGTGAGCGTGCTGGAGCTGGTGAACGCCTTCGAGAAGGTGAACGGCGTCAAGCTGAACTGGAAGTTCGCCCCCCGCCGTCCCGGCGACGTTACCGCCATCTGGGCCGATCCCACCAAGGCCAACCAGGAGATGGGCTGGAAAGCCACCCGCTCCGTGGAGGAAACCCTGAAGGCCGCCTGGGCCTGGGAATGCCACCTGGCCGGGAAGTAGCCCCTTTGTCCATCGACAAAAAAAGCCACAGAGCAATCTGTGGCTTAACTTTTTATGTGGCGGGGCTTATTTGCCCAGACCTTCTTTAACGGCGGCGCTGAGTTCGTCGTACAGGGCGTCGCTCTTTTCCAGCAAGGACTTGCGGATGCCGGTGAAATAGGCCTTGGCGCCTTCCTTGGGAGCGTTCACAATCTGGTCGCGGAGCTCGTTGTACAGATCTACGGCTTTGTCGATAAGGTCGGCAATCTTGTCGGAGTTCTTCCCGGGATTCACGTTCAGGAACAGGGTGCAGTCATCTACAAATGCACCGACCACATACTCGATGTCTTTCTTAATGTCTCTAAGATTCATATCAAATCAATTAGTTTTCGGGTGCAAAGATAGCAAATATTTACGAATTAGCCATCTTTTTACAATGTGCCGTAACGAACCTTGCAAAGATTTGTATTCGAGAGAGGATTCATGTCTATACGGCTGTTTTGGACGATCCCAGCGGTACGGTTGTCGAACGTCCCCTCCAGATATGCGCAACGGAGTAGCGCTCCTTCACTTAAACAGCGCCCTTACGAGGGCCGGAATGTCGGCTACCTTCACCACTTCGATTCCCTGCGGTTTGCGGTCGAAGTGGGTGTAGGAGCTGACGAAGATGCGCTTGAAGCCCAGGCGGGCGGCCTCCACGGCGCGGCGTTCGGCCTGGGAAACGGGGCGGATCTCGCCGCTGAGGCCCACCTCTCCGGCGAAGCAGACATCGGCTGGAATGGAATAGTCGAAATTGGAGGAAAGGACGGCGCAGATGACGGCCAGGTCGCAGGCGGGATCGGTGATCCTGAGGCCGCCGGCCATATTCAGGAACACGTCCTTCTGCCCCAGCTTGAAGCCGGCGCGGCGCTCCAGCACTGCCAGCAGCATATTCAGACGACGGACGTCGAAGCCCGTGGCGCTGCGCTGGGCCGTGCCATAAACGGCGCTGGAAACCAGGGCCTGCACTTCGAACAGGAAGGGACGGTTGCCGTCCAGCATGGCGCTGATGGCCGTGCCGCTAAGGCCTTCCTCGTGCATGGGAATCAGCATCTCGGAGGGATTGGCCACTTCCCGGAGGCCGGCGCCGGTCATTTCGAACACCGCCAGCTCACTGGTGGAGCCAAAGCGGTTCTTGATGCTGCGCAGTACCCGGTAAGCCCCGCGGTTTTCGCCCTCGAACTGCAGGACCACATCCACGATGTGTTCCAAAATCTTGGGCCCTGCAATGGCGCCCTCCTTGGTGATATGGCCGATAAGGACCACCGGCACGCCGCTTTCCTTGGCAAAACGGAGCAGCTGCGCGGCCACCTCCTTGATCTGGCTCACGCTACCGGCGGTGGATTCAACCTGGGGGCAGTACATCGTCTGCACCGAGTCCACGATCATCAGGTCCGGTGCCACCTCCTCGGCTTCGGCCAGAATGGCGCTCATATCCGTTTCGCTGTAAATGAGGCAATTGGAGGCGTCTCCACCCAGCCTGTCAGCGCGCATCTTCACCTGTTTCACGCTTTCCTCACCGGTGACATACAGGGTTTTCAGCGCCGGGCTGTTGAGCGGGAGCTGCAGGGAAAGGGTGCTTTTGCCGATGCCGGGCTCGCCACCCATCAGCACCAGCGAGCCTTTGACGATGCCACCGCCCAGCAGGCGGTCCACTTCTGTGCTGCCCAGCGAAACGCGGTCCTCCTGAGCCGTAGTCACCTCTTTCAGGGGCATGGGCTTGCGGCCGGCGCCGGGCACCGACACCGCGGCGGGGCGCTTCCCCGTCACCACCTCTTTCTCCACCATCGTGTTCCACTCCCCGCAGGCGGGGCAGCGGCCCAGCCATTTGGAATACTCATTGCCGCAGTGGGAGCAGAACCACACGGACTTGGTCTTTTTCACGCTCGTTGCCATGATACAAATATACAAAAAAACCCGGGACGTAGCCCGGGTTCCTTCGCTTTCAGGAGGATTTTACTTGTTCAGGACATCCTTGGCAGCGTCGGCAGCAGCGTCGATGGCGTCGTTAGCGGCATCAACGGCAGCGTCCTTCACTTCTTCAGTGGCGTTTTCGATGGCCTCTTTCAGGTCCTTACCTTCCTCGCAGCACTCTTCCTTTGCTTCGCAGCATTCTTCATTAGCTTCGCAGCAATTTTCTTCGGCTTTCTTGGAGTTGTTGGAGCACTCGCAAGACACGGCAGCGGCCATAATGGCGATAGCTGCAACAGACATAAATACTTTCTTCATAATACAGATGATTTAAGAATACACTTGTCAATATGGCTGCAAAGGTAGCCCTTATTTTTAAAAAAGGAAAGAAAAATCTTTAAAAACTAAAGACATAACTCAAACCGAAGCTGGTCAGGAAGCTGTCCTGGTAGCCGAAACTCTTCAATTTCGTGCCTTTTTTATTGGTATCAATTTCGTACTCGTGATAAAAATCGAAGAGCACATAGGGCGTCAGGGTATGGTGTTTTCCCAGCAGGAAATCCAGGCTTAAATTGGCCCTGTAGCGGTCGTTATACGCGTGGGTGTAGCCTGCAGGCGTATAAGCCAGGTAGGTTTCGCCGTCCTCGGTGACGCTCTTATAGGAGCCCCAGGCGCCGTTCAACTGGGTACGTGCTTCCAAACTGAAAGAAGGTTCCAGCCAGTTCCAGCCCTTATACTTCACCCCCAGGCGGCTTTTCAAGGCCAGCAGGTTGCGGGCCTCCTGGTAGGTATTCAGGTCAGGGTCGCTGTTGTGCGTCAGCTGGAGGCGTTCCTTCAGGCTCAGCTGGAAGTCTCCCAGGCGCAGGATACCGGCAGCATCGGCCATCAAACGGTGACGCGGTTTCCAAAAGCCGGTGTAGGTGCTCTCGTCGTCCAGCTTCTTATTCACCTTATAAGGCGAAATGAAGGTATATCCTACCCCGAATTTCAGGAACTTGACAGGTTTATAGCTGAGGCCCACGCTGGTACGCAGGCTGCTGAGGGCCGAAAAACCTTCGCCTACGCGGACTTCTTCCTCCGCCGTCAGGTGCAGGCC
>CACYHZ010000062.1 GCA_902774345.1 uncultured Bacteroidia bacterium
CGCATCGTGGCCGGCCAGTTCGGCCTGTCGGAACTGTCCAAGGGCTGGTACGTGGGCTGCGCCCTCATCGGCTCCATCCTGGGCGTCTCGGTGGCGGGCATCCTGAGCGACTTTCTGGGCCGCAAAAAGACCATGCTCATTTCGGCCCTGATGTTCAGCATTTCGGCCATCGGCTGCGCTGTATGCGGTACTTTCACGGAACTGGTGATCTACCGCATCATCGGCGGATTCGGCATCGGCGTGGTGTCCATCGTGTCGCCGGTCTATATCTCCGAAGTGTCACCGGCCGACAAACGCGGCACCATGGTGTCGCTGTACCAGCTGGCGGTCACCATCGGTTTCCTGCTGGCCTATCTGATGAATTATCTGGTTCTGAAGGGGGCCGATCTTTCCTCGGCGGAGCCGTCGCTCGGAGCCCGGATGTTCAACAACGAGTACTGGCGCGGAATGCTGGGCCTGGAGACCATTCCGGACCTGCTGTTCCTGGTGCTCATCTTCTTCATTCCGGAAAGCCCGCGCTGGCTGGCCGTCCGCGGTCAGCGGCAGGACAATTCCGACGAATGGAAGGCCCTCCGCGAACCCGGCATCCTGAAAGCCGTGCTCTGGGGCTCCTGCATCGCCATTTTGGGCCAGTTCATGGGTGTAAACGCCGTGTTGTACTACGGCCCCGAAATCTTCCAGGACGCCGGCCTCAGCAGCGAAGGATCCATGTTCTCCACCGTGCTGGTGGGCGTGGTGAATATGGTCACTACGGTGGTTGCCCTTCTGATTATCGACAAAGTAGGGCGCAAACAGCTGGTCTGGTGGGGCGTGAGCGGGATGATCCTGTGCCTCGTGGCCATCGGCGTATACTTTGCCTGGGGCGCGTCCCTGGGCCTTGGAACGGGCTTTTTGCTCACCTTCTTCCTCCTGTATGTCTTCTGCACGGCCATTTCCATCAGCGCCGTGGTTTTCGTGCTCCTGAGCGAGATGTACCCCAACCGGGTGCGCGGCCTCGCGATGTCCATCGCCGGACTGGCCCTGTGGGTGGGGACCTACCTCATCGGCCAGCTTACGCCCTGGATGCTGGAGAACCTGACGCCTGCAGGGACGTTCTTCCTCTTCGCCTTCATGTGTCTCCCCTATCTGTGGATCATGTGGCGGCACATACCCGAGACCACCGGCAAAACGCTGGAAGAGATTGAAGCTTACTGGAAAGAATAACGCATGGAACGCTTTCTGGACCTGATACACGGCCGCTACGCCGCCGAGAAAAAAGCCATCCTGAACCTGTTTAACCTGGGTTCAGGTTACTGCGTGTCGGACCTGGCAAGGGAACTGGACACCAGCATCCCCAAGGTCACCCGCGTGCTGAACGAACTCATCCAGGACGGGTTCCTGATCGAGACCGGCAAACAGGAATCGGCCACGGGACGAAGGCCCAGCATCTACGGGCTGAACCCCGAGGCCGGCTACTTCGTGGGCATCGACGTCGGCGAAAAGGGCCTGGCGGTGGCCGTCACGGATTTCCCGGGCCACTTGGTGCTATTCCAGGAGCAGCTGCCCTACCACCTGACCAATAGCGAGGAGTCAGTGCTGGGCCTCTGCGCCGCCGTACGGGCCTATCTGGCCGATTCCGGCATCGACGAGCAGCGTGTGAGGGCCTATGGCGTCACGCTGACCGGACGGGTGAATCACCGGACAGGCTACAGCTACTCCTACTTCGTCAGTGAGGAAAAACCCATCCGGGACATCCTGGAATCCGGTTTTGGCAAAAGCGTGAGCGTGGAGAACGACTCCCGTGCCATGACCTACGGCGAATACGTCAAGGGCGTAGCCGGCCCGGACGAGGGCACCATCCTTTTCCTGAACGTGGGCTGGGGCCTGGGAATGGGCATGGTCCTGAACGGGAAGCTGTTCCATGGGAAATCGGGCTTTTCCGGCGAAATCGGCCATTTCCCCCTGCTGGACAACAATCAGTATTGCCGATGCGGGAAAATAGGCTGCCTGGAAACAGGGGCGTCGGGCTCGGCGCTGCACCGCCTGGTGCTGGAACGCCTGCAGGAAGGCCGTCCATCCCTCCTGACGGAGCCGTTCAAAGCCGGTCGGGGAATCGGCCTGGACGATATTCTGGAGGCCATTCGTAAGGAGGATATGACGGTGATCGAGTGCCTGGAAGAGGTGGGTGGAACCCTGGGCCGTGCCCTGGCCGGACTCATCAATGTCTTCAATCCGGACATGGTGATTATCGGCGGACGGCTGAGCGAAACCGAACGCTATCTGATGCCGCCGCTGCTGAGCGCCGTGAACAAATACTCTTTGAATCTGGTGAACAACGACACGCAGATCAAAGTGTCCCGGCTGGGCCGGCAGGCCGGCGCCATCGGAGCCAGCCTGCTTTGCAAAAGCCGGATGCTGGACGAAGCTTTGTAAACGTAAGTTTACCGTCCGTCGCTTAATAACAACCGCCTGTTGATAAAAACGCAAAACTACTGAATATCGGCGCATATTTTTTTGTAAGTTTGTTGTAAATATTGTTCACTTTTGGACAAACTAACACGAAAGCTATGACCGATTTCAGTATGAATCACCGTTTCACACGCGCGTACGCACTTGTAGTCCTGTGCGTAACGTTTCTTTTCGCTGCAGCTTGCCGTGAAAAAGAAGAACCCCAGCCTACCACCCCCGCCATCAGCGTCAACAAGACCGAGCTCACCTTTGCCGGCAATGGCGGGAACGAGAGCTTCAAGCTGACCGCCAGCGGCACCTGGCAGGCCCAGATTGAGGGCGAATGGTTCTCCCTGACCCCTTCGTCGGGCACCACCAGCGCCGAAGTCTTCGCGGTGGCGGCACCCAACCCCGCCCAGAGCGAGCGCAAGACCACCGTCCGCTTCGTCCTGACCGCCCATCCTGACGTGAGCGTGAGCATCTCCGTCAAGCAGGCCGCCAAGGATGAGGACAAACCGGACCCCGACCCGGATCCCGATCCTGACCCGGACCCCGATCCCGATCCGGATCCCGAAGAAGATGATTCTTCCGTCTATATCCCCCGGGCCAACTTTATCCAGGACAGCTCCTGGGGCGTGACGGGCAGCATCATGAACCTGGCCTGGAACGACGATCTCCCGATGTACGGCGAATCCCAGTACGGCTGGCTGGCCGCCTTTGACGTGGTGGTGGCCGACGGTGAAGAACTGAAATTCCGCAAGGACAAGGACTGGAAGACGAACCTCGGCGCCGGACAGAAGGGCGACCCCAAGCTGGACACCCGCTACCTGCTGGGCGACGACGGCGGCAACATCAAGCTCCCTGCAGGCACCTACGACCTGTATATGCACCCCACTTTCCTGTTCCTTTATGCCGAAGCTGCCGGCGCCGAATTCCGGCACGGTGACGCCGTGGCAGAGCAGGAGCAGGGCGAGAACGTCCGTATCTACCTGCTGAACAACTCCACCTGGGACAAGCCGTACATGTATGCCTATGTGGGCAGCGGCGAACTCCAGCCCTACGGTTCCTGGCCCGGCACCTACGCCAGCGGCACCAAGGACATCAACGGCTATCTGTGGACCTATTGGGAGGCTTCCGGCTTCAACGGCATCAACAACGTGAACCTGATCCTGAACAATAACGGCACCGACCAGTACCCTGCCCCCGAAGAGAAAGATGAGCTGTGGAGCAACCTCACCATCATGAACACCCTCTACTTCACCTGGGACGGCACCACGCTGGCCCAGGTCGAAGATCCTTCCAACCCCGGCACCAGCGGCAAGGGCATCGCCCCCGTGGAGATGAAGTTCGGCTCCAGCGCCTGGACCCTCATCGGAACGCTGGAAGGCACCAACTGGGACTATGACTTCCCGATGGACACCGAAGGCTACTGGGAAGTGGCCCGTGAGGTTTCCATCGCCCAGGGCGAACAATTCAAGTTCCGCCAGAACCGCAAGTGGGACACCAACCTGGGCTACGGCGCCTATCAGGAAGACGTTCCCCGCGTGGCGGCCATCAACACCACCCTGCAGATGGAAAGCGGCGGTGCCAACATCACCGTGGCCGAAAGCGGCGTCTTCGACATTTACCTGAGTGTCGAAAACAACATCGCATACATCCTGAAGACCGGTTCGGCCTGGACGCACGAATCCGAAGGCAAGCCCGACTATGTGGTCAAAGGCGACTACAATCCTTCCCTGTCCCCTTCGTCCAAGGCTTCCGGCCTCACCTACCAGATCAACGTCTTCAGCTTCAAGGATTCCGACGGTGACGGCTACGGCGACTTCAAGGGCATCACCCAGAGCCTGGATTACTTCGACAAGATGGGCGTGACGGCCCTGTGGCTGTCCCCTGTCCAGCCGGCCCAGAGCTACCACGGTTACGACGTCACGGACTATGAGGCCCTGAATCCCCGCTTCGGCACCGAAGCCGACTTCCAGGAACTCATCTCTTCGGCCCACCAGCACAACATCCGCATTTACATGGACTATGTGATGAACCACTCCGGCGATATGAACAAGTGGTTCATGGACATCAAGGACAAGGGCACCAAGAGCGAATACTGGGACTACTATTCCCTGTCCAAGAATCCCGAGGCCGACGTGAAGGCGGGCAAGATTGCCCAGGTTCCGCCGTCCTATGGCTACAACAAGTACAAGTGGTACCCGGTCACCGTGGGCGGCGGCGGTGTCAAGCGCTATCAGATCGACCTTGACTGGACCAATGCATCGGCCCCCAAGATGACGGTGACCACCACCGAGGCTGCCCCCACCACCGGCGGCACCTACAACAACCCCGAACGTTACCTGTACTGGGGTAACGGCACCTACACCCAGTTTGCCGACAACGGCAGCGGGAAATACCGCCTGGTTCTGGACTATGAATCCAGCTGGGGCTGCCTGGTGCGCACCACCAACTCCGACACCTGGACCGGCAACACCAAGTGGGGCTTCAACAAGACCGGCGACCAGATGCAGCTGGGCGTGGCCCATACCCTGTATTCCGACGACAACCCCGACAACGTGCAGTCCATCGTGATGCCCGGCGGCGAGGTCTATTACTACTACACCGAGTTCGGCACCGGCATGTTCGTGGACTTCAACTACGGCAAGGCCACCGAATGCCAGAACTCCAAGGCGTTCAAGGCCATCATGCACGGCGTGGAGAAATGGCTGAAGATGGGCGTGGACGGCTTCCGTCTGGATGCCGTGAAGCACATCTATGCCGACGAAACCGGTCCCGACAACAAGACCTTCTGGAATGCCTTCTACAATGCCGCCAACAAGATTTACAAGGAGAACAAGAGCGCCCGCAGCGGCCTCAGCGGTATTGTGGATGACGACATCTTCATGGTGGGCGAAGTGCTCTCCGGCGACGGCGACTGCACGCCGTTCTATGCCGGTCTCCCGGCCCTGTTCGAATTCCAGTTCTGGTGGGATCTGCGTGAATGCCTGAACAACGAGAGCATCTACAGCGCCGGTTACGGTCAGAACTTCTCCAGCTCGCTGCGCTTCCGCTGGGACAACCACCGCAGCGTCCGCTCCAGCGCCATCTCCACCCCTAAACTGGCCAACCACGACGAAGACCGTACGGCATCGTCCCTGGGCAATTACAAACCCAAGATCCGTCAGGCAGCCGCCGTGCTGCTCACGGCTCCCGGCCGTCCTTATATTTACCAAGGTGAGGAACTGGGCTACTGGGGCACCAAGTCCGGCGGTGACGAGTACGTCCGTACCCCCATCCTCTGGACCGCCAACCAGACCAGCGCCGCCTCCCGCGGTGTCTCCAACAAGGTGGACTGGAACATGCTCCAGCCTTCCATCTCCGTGGAATACCAGAGCAACGACGACACTTCCCTCCTGACCCTGTACCGCTACTTCGGCTATGCCCGCAGCGTCAATAAGGCCCTGGCCGACGGCTGGCCCGAACCTGACGAGCGCACCATGAATAATTATGACGGCCACGTGGCCGGCTGGTACCTGCACGCCAACGACGGCTCCGACAAGGTGGTCCTGGTGCTGCACAACCTCAGCCGCTACGCCACCGATGTCTCCCGCTGGCCCGGTGAAAACGCCACCTCCGAAAGCATGCTGGTGGCCAACGGCCATGTGAGCGTGAGCGGCAGCGTCCAGGACGGTCCCACCGTCCACCTCCCCGCCTACAGCTCGGTGGTATTTGCCTTGAATTAATTTA
>CACYHZ010000063.1 GCA_902774345.1 uncultured Bacteroidia bacterium
ATGTGGAACTCGATGCGCTCGGCCTTCAGCACCACGGCAATCAGGGAAGCCAGCAGGTGGGCGCCGTCTTTACCGACACGCACGATATAGCCGGAATTCAGGCGGCCGTAGCCTCCGGAGATGACCAGCGGACCTTCGCCTTTGCAGCGCTCGGCAATCTGCTGCTTGGAGGCAGCCCAGTCGAAGTGCTGCTCCCCTTTCGCGTCGCTGGTGCAGAGCATGAGGCCTGTGCCGTCGATGAGGGTTCCGTGTACGGCGCTGTTCACGGCTTCGGCGCACAGACGGGCGCATTTTGCCATGACGTAATCCTCTATGAATGAGAGCGATGTCTGCACATACATGGCCTCCCGCAGGTAGGTGGAAACGGCCTGCACCATGCTGTCCACGGTAGCCAGGTAGGCGGGTTCCTGGGACATGCCCCGGAAGAAGTCCAGAATGGTCTGGATTTCTTCATCGGCCTGGCCCTTTTCCAGAATGGTCTTGCGGATGGCGTCACGGAAAACGCCTTCGATCCGCTTGCCCGGGCGGATGACCGCCACCGTGTCTTTCCCGCAGAGGCGGGCGATATTCTCGATGAAGTGCTGCTTCAGCACAAAGGACTTTACAATCATAGCTTTCGGTTTGAACACACAAAAATAATAAAACAAGTTGCAAAATCAAAGAATTATCCCTAAATTTGCCGGCCTTTTTCCCGCGCGGGCGTATTTTGCGCCACGCGGAAGGGCACAGAAAATAATGTTAAACTACTAGTTTTTTCAACCAAATCAATTATGTCTGAAGAACTGAAAAACGTGGCAGAAGAGCTCCAGAACGAGGCTCCTGTCCAGAAAGAAACCAAGAAGGCCGTCCTGAATGCCTCCGTCGCCCCCGAGGATTTCGACTGGGATGCATTTGAAAACGACGGTGCTGACAAGGGCTCCAAGGAAGAGACCCTGGCCAAGTACGAGCAAACCCTCTCCAAGGTCTCCGAGAACGAGGTCGTGGAAGGTGTCGTGACCGCCATCAACAAGCGTGAGGTCGTGGTGAACATCGGCGCCAAGAGCGAAGGTGTCATCTCCGCCCCCGAATTCCGTTACAACCCCGACCTGAAGGTGGGTGACAAGGTGGAAGTCCTGGTGGAAAGCGCCGAGGACCGCAAAGGCCAGCTGATCATCTCCCACAAGAAGGCCCGTCAGCTCAAATCTTGGGATATGGTTAACGCCGCTTACGAGAGCGGTGAAGTGGTGAAGGGTTATGTGAAGACCCGCACCAAGGGTGGTATGATCGTGGACGTGTTCGGCATCGAGGCCTTCCTCCCCGGCTCCCAGATCGACATCATGTGTTCGTGGACACCACCATGGACTTCAAGATTGTCAAGATCAATCAGGAATTCCGCAATGTCGTCGTTTCCCACAAGGCTCTCCTGGAGGCCGAGCAGGAACTCAAGCGCACGGAACTCATCTCCAAGCTGGAGAAGGGCCAGGTGCTGGAAGGCGTGGTCAAGAACATCACCAACTACGGTGTGTTCGTGGACCTGGGCGGCGTGGACGGTCTCATCCACATCACCGACCTCAGCTGGGGCCGCATCAGCCATCCCGAAGAGGTGGTCGCCCTGGATCAGAAGATCAACGTGGTCGTGCTCGATTTCAATGAGCAGCAGAAGCGCATCGCCCTGGGTCTGAAGCAGCTCACCCCCCATCCTTGGGAGGCCCTGAGCGCCGACCTGAAGGTGGGTGACACCGTGAAGGGTAAAGTGGTGGCCGTGGCCGATTACGGCGCCTTCGTGGAGGTTGAGCCCGGCGTGGAAGGCCTGGTTCACGTGAGCGAAATGAGCTGGAGCCCCCGTCTGCACAGCGCTCAGGAATTCCTGAAGATGGGTGACGAGGTTCAGGCCGTGATCCTGACCCTGGACCGTGAGGCCAGGAAGATGTCCCTGGGCATCAAGCAGCTCACCGCCAATCCTTGGGAGAGCATCCGCGAGAAATATCCCGTGGGTTCCCAGCACAAGGCTACCGTCCGCAACATCACCAACTTCGGCGTATTCGCTGAACTGGAAGACGGCGTGGAAGGTCTCATCCACATCTCCGACCTCAGCTGGAACAAGATCAAGCATCCCGCCGAGATGGTACAGAGCGGCGACGTCATTGACGTTGTGATCCTGGACTTCGACGAGAACAGCCACAAGCTGAGCCTGGGCCACAAGCAGCTCACCCCCAACCCTTGGGACGAACTCGAGGCCAAGTACCCTGTGGGCACCGTGGTTGACGCTACCGTGAGCGCCGCCAACGACAAGAACGTGACCCTGACCTTCGCCGACGGCACCGAGGCTACCGCCTTCGCCCGCGAAATGGTGAAGGAAGACGGCAAGCAGGCCCTCGCCGGTGAGACCCTGCCCGTGAAGGTGGTGGATCTGCGCCGCAGCACCCGCACCGTCCGCGTTTCTCACCTCCGCACCTACCAGGAAGCCAAGGTGGCCCGCGAGACCGCCGAGGTCGAGTCCGCCAAGAAGGCCATCAAGAAGGTCCAGACCAGCGTAGAGAAGACCACCCTCGGTGACATCTCCGCCCTGGCTGCCCTGAAGGACAAGATGGAAAAGGGTGAGTAATACCCCCAATACTTTTACGGTCACCTTGCTCGGCACGGCTTCGGCCATGCCGGTCAAGGGCCGGAATCAAAGCGCCCAGGCACTCAGCGTGCATGGGCGCTTATTCCTTATCGACTGCGGAGAAGGCACCCAGTACCGGATGGTGGAGCACCACATCCCCATGATGAAGCTGGACAGCCTCTTCCTGTCACACATCCACGGGGACCATGTGTTCGGGATTTTCGGCCTCCTGAGCACCCTGGGGATGAAGGGACGGCAAACGCCCCTGAACATCTTTGCCCCGCCCGCTTTCGGCCCCATCCTCAAATTCTTCCTGAGCTATTACGGCGACGGCGTGGGCTTCGAGATCCGCTTCACGCCCCTGAAGATGAAGGAGCCGGAAGTGATCCTGGAAACCAAGTCTCTGCAGGTGGAAGCCTTCCCGCTGAACCACGGCATCGAGACCTTTGGTTTCCGCATCGCCGAAAAAGAGCCGCCCTTCAACGTGCACAAGGAGGCCATTGAACAGTACGGCCTCAGCCTCACGGAGATCGGCACGCTCAAACGCGGGGAAGATGTCCTCCGGGCCGATGGCAGCCGCATTCCCCTTTCGGAAGCCGCCTACAAGCCCTTCGTTCCCCGGAGCTATGCGTACTGCTCGGACACGGCCCCCTTCCCGGAGGAAGCCGTGTGGCTGAAGGGCACGGACGTTATTTATCACGAAACCACCTATCTTCAGGAATTCGCCGACCAGGGCGCCCAGCGCCACCACAGCACCACCCTGCAGGCCGCGCAGCTGGCCCTGGATGCCGGCGCCCGGAAACTGCTGATCGGCCATTATTCTTCGCGCAGCGCGCGCACGGAAGAATATGAGGCCGAATGCCGCAGCCTTTTCCCCGAATCCTACGCCACTTCTGACGGCGACAGCTACGAAATTTGAAATTTTCTTCCTATCTTAGCAACTTAGTAGTAAAGTTGCTTAAGATGAAGAGAATTATCCTTGTCGTGGCCTCCCTTTTCGCGGCCCTTCTCCTGCAAGCCCAATCCCCGCAACAGCGGTACATCGATACGTATTCGGACATCGCCGTCAGCGAAATGCTGCGCAGCGGCGTCCCGGCCAGCATCACCCTGGCCCAGGGCATCCTGGAATCCGGCGCCGGTCTGTCCAAACTGGCCGTGGAAGGCAACAACCACTTCGGCATCAAGTGCCACAAGGGCTGGACGGGCCCGTCCATGCATCTGGACGACGACCGCCGGCACGAGTGTTTCCGCGTGTACGATTCGGCCGAGGACAGTTTCCGGGACCATTCGGACTTCCTCCGCTACCGGGACCGCTACAAGTTCCTCTTCGACCTGGAGCGCACGGACTACAAGGCCTGGGCCTATGGCCTGAAGCAGGCCGGCTATGCCACCGACCCCAAGTACCCCGCCAAGCTGATCCAGTACATCGAGGAGTACAAACTGATGCGCTACGACATTGTGACCATGGAGGAAGAGGCCGCCCTGCCGGAACCGCCCCACCGGATGGAAGCGCCCAAGACGGTCCGCGAGGAGGATGAAAACGCCCCCGTCCAGGAGCAGTTCCACTTCGCCCTGAGCCGGCAGCTGTATTCCCTGAACGGCGTTCCCTTCGTCTATGCGATGGAGGGTGAAAGCTACAGGTCCATCGCCCGCTACTACCATCTGTTCAAGTGGGAAATCCTAAAATACAATGATTTGAAGGCCGATGAAGCCCTGCTTCCCGGCACCATCGTTTACCTGGCTGCCAAGAAGAAACATACCCCTTCCGGCCTGGACAAATACATCGTGGCCGAAGACGGCGAAAGCTTCCACGCCATCTGTCAGCGCTTTGCCGTGAAGGAGAAGGCCATCCGGAAACTGAACGGTTTCGGCGCCCAGGTGGAGCTGAAGGAAGGGGAAGAAATCAAACTCCGCTAAGCGATGAAAAAAGGGACACGGGTACTGCTTTGGGTGGTCCTGCCGCTGGCCATTGCCCTGATTACCTGGGCGGGTGTAACCGCCTGGCGGATCTGGTACGACCGCAAGGTTCCCAATTTCACCGGAACCATCGACCTGTATGTGTATCCCGACATGGATGCGCAGAAGGTGATGGAAGCCATCGCCGCCGACAGCACCGTCCGCAGCGCCAAGAGCCTTCGCCGCGTGATGCGGCCCGATGAGACCTTCCAGGTGGGCCATTACCGCATCGATTCCACCTGTACCAGCATGTATGTGCTGCGGATGCTCCGGGGCGGCTGGCAGACCCCGGTGAACCTGACCCTGTCCGGCGCCATCCGCACCCCCGGCGCCCTGGCGCGCAAGATTGGCAGCCAGATGCTGGCCGATTCCGCCCAGGTGGCCGCGTTCATCGCCTCGGAGGATTCCCTTGCCCTGTACGGCACGGACCGGAAACAGCTCTTTACCCTCATCGTCCCGGATACCTATCAGATGAAATGGACCGTGTCGGTCCGGGAAATCTTCGACCGGCTGGTGCAGGAGCGGAACGCCTGGTGGACCGAAGAACGCAAGGCCGCCGCCCGGGTCCAGGGCCTGACGCCGCAGGAAGTATCCACCCTGGCGTCCATCGTGGACGGGGAAACCCGTTACGTGCCCGAGATGCCCAAAATCGCCGCGGTGTACCTGAACCGCCTGCGTTCGGGCATGAAGCTGCAGGCCGATCCCACCGTGGCTTTCTGCTTCGACTATCAGCCGCGCCGCATCCTGAAGTCCCACCTGCAGGTGGACTCCCCGTACAATACCTACCAGAACTACGGTCTGCCACCCGGCCCCATCTCCTGCCCGCCCAAGGTGTGCCTGGAAGCCGTGCTGCACCCCGACGCCCACAATTACATCTTCTTCTGCGCCGACCCTTCGTTCAATGGCTCCCACCGCTTTGCGGTCAGCTATTCCGAACACCTCGCCAATGCCCGCGCCTTCCAGAAGGCCCTGACGGAAAGACAGCGTGGAAGCAACTAAAATGACGATAGGTAAACCATTATATTTCTGATTATCAAATGATTGCTTCCACGCTCATAGAGAAGGCCCGCGCGGCCGCAGCCGAGGCCCTGAAGGACCACACCCGTCACGACGGCTCCCCCTTCATCGGCCACCCGGATGCCGTGGCCCGCATCGTGGCTGACGAGATCGGTCTCCCGGAAGAGTGCATCGCCGCCGTGTACCTGCACGAGGCCAGCCGGATGGGCGGCCTGAACGTGAGCGAGGCGGAGTGGGGACCGGCCATCCACACCCTGGTGGAGGGTCTGGACCGCATTTCCACCATCAAACCCAAGGATACCCGCCTGGAGGCCGAGAACTATAAGAAGCTGATTATCCAGTACTCCCGGGACCCGCGGGTGACCGTGCTGAAACTGGCCGACCGTCTGGAGGTGATGCGCAGCCTGAAGCTCTTCCCCAAGGCCAGCCGCGAGAACAAAATCCTGGAAACCCTGATGCTGTACATTCCCCTGGCCCACCAGCTGGGGCTGTACAACATGAAGCGGGAGATGGAGGACATCTACCTGAACTATGCCCAGCCTGAGCAGTACCGGCTCATTACCAACAAATTGAAGGCCGGCGAAAAAGACAGGGAGAAACTGATGGCGGAGTTCATCGAGCCCCTGAAATCCAAGCTGGACAACGCCGGCATCCACTATAAATTGAAGATGCGCACGAAGGCCGCCTACTCCATCTGGCAGAAGATGGAAAAACAGAAGGTCCCCTTCGAGGGCGTGTATGACGTGTTCGCCATCCGCTTCATCATCGACTGCGACGGCGAGGACCACAAGTTGGAGAAAGACTTGTGCTGGCGCGTGTATTCCTTTGTGACAGAAGAATATGAGGCGGACACCAAACGCCTCCGCGACTGGGTCACCAACCCCAAGCCCAATGGCTACGAGAGCCTGCACATCACCGTCAAGAACCGGGAAGGCGCCTATGTGGAGGTGCAGATCCGCACCCAGCGGATGGACGATGTGGCCGAAAACGGCTTCGCCAGCCACTGGTCCTACAAGGGCGTGAAGCGGGAGGCGACGCTGGACAAATGGCTGACTTCCGTGCGCTATGCCCTGGAGCATCCCGGCACCGAGTCGGCCGAAGACCTGCCGCAGCCGCCTTCCAAGGAGATTTTCGTCTTCACCCCCACCGGTGAACTGCGTATCCTCTCCGCCGGTTCCACGGTGCTGGACTTCGCGTTCGGCATCCATACCAACATCGGCGCGCACTGCGTAGGAGCCCGGGTGAATGGGAAGGCCGTAAGCATTCGGGAGAAGCTCTCGACCGGCGACGTGGTGGAGATCCTCACCGCCAAGAACCAGCATCCCACGCAGGACTGGCTGAACTGGGTGGTTTCGACCAAGGCCCGTTCCAAGGTGAAGCAGGCCCTGGCGGCCCAGGAACAGTCCAGCGCCCTGGACGGCAAGGAGCTGCTGGAGCGCCGGCTCAAGAACTGGAAGCTGGAGTTCCCGGACGAAATGTGCACCGAACTCCGCAAGAAACTGAACTATTCCACCCTCACCGGCTTTTACGCCGCCATCGGCCAGGGCAGTCTGGACGTGAACACCGTCAAGGACTTCATTCTGGGCGAGGAGCAGCGCCACGCCCAGTCGGTGGAAGCCGCCGAAGCCGTACAGGCATCGGCCAAAGCCGCCCGCCACTATGAGTCCAAGGACGACATCCTGGTGCTGAACGCCCGGAACGTCAAGGGCATCGAGTACAAGATGGCCAAATGCTGCAATCC
>CACYHZ010000064.1 GCA_902774345.1 uncultured Bacteroidia bacterium
ATGAAGAAGAACCACGCGCCCGTCTTGTGCGAGGACATCCCGAAACGCTTGTCCAGGTACTCATAGACGGACACCACATTCAGTTTGAAATACAGCGGCGTCAGCACGAAGGCGATGACCAGATAGCCCAGGAAAAAGCCCATCACCATCTGGAGATAGCCGAACTGGGACACGCCCACCATCCCCGGCACCGAGACGAAGGTGACGCCCGACAGGCAGGAGCCGATCATGGCGATGGCTACCTTCCACCAGGCCGTGGAACGGGTTGCGTAAAAATCTTTCGCTTTACCAGCCATGGCTTAGGACAAACTATTCAATTCTTCTTTGAAAGCACGGCCGATGGGCAGTTCTTCCTCCACACCCATCAGCTGCACGGTTTTCCCGTTGCGGTTCCGGATGCGCCACAGCGGCACTATGTAGGAACGGTGAATACGGGCGAACTTCCCTTCCGGAAGCAGCTCCATCACCTTTTTCATCGTGATCTGGGACACCACGTCCTCCCGGTTGTCCAGGTGGAAGCAGGCGTAATTGTTGCGCCCCTCCACGAAACGGATGGCCGACAGCGGGATGTGGACGGTCTTGTAACCGGACTTTACCTGCAGGTCCTCCCCTGCCACGGCATCGGCTTCCTGGCGCAGGGTCTCCAGGGCCAGGCGGGCCTTTTCATCCTCGCTGTGCTGCTGACGGGCCGAAGCCAGCTCCTGCAGGCGGCTGGAAAGGATTCCCACCGGCAGGCTGCAGGCGACATCGGCCAGGAGCAACACCCACATGGCACGCACGTGCAACTGCATTTTCCCCAGTTCAGAAATATCCCGGGGGAAGTCCACGGTGGTCAGGGTCATCAGGAAGGTGACGATGGCCACAAGGAACAATGAACCCAAGGTGGTGGCCAGCCCGCGCCCCCCCTGCAGGGCGGCAGGGCCCAGCACCCGCCGGCACAGGAACCACACCCCGTACAGCCAGACTACGTACATAAGGACATAGCCGGGATGCCACAGGATCCATTCTCCGGTGGGAAAAAGGAACATCATCCCCGGCATCACGGCGACACAGAAGATGATGTCCAGCAGGGTCTCAGTCTTCACGGGCGGCGATTAAAACTCGTAACCGGCAAATTCGATGTCACGGGCGGCGCGCTTGCGGAGGGATTCGTTGCGGAAGGCTTTCTCCAGGTTGGTCTTCACGCCATCGGCCTTGCCCTGACGGGCGCAGATGATGGCCTTCAGGTACCAGACCTTGGGATCTCCGCAGTGGGCCGACGAAGCGGCTTTCTCCAGCTGGTCGGTGAGGATATAGGCCAGCACGGTGTTGTGGCAGCAGCCCTTGGCGTCCTTCAGGACCTGGGCGGCCTCTTCATAGCGGCCGGTGAGGATGAGGACGATGCCCAGGTTGGACTTGGCATCTTCGGTACCGGCCTTGCGGAACAGGTCCTCGGCCTGTTTGAAGTCCTCTTTGCGCAGGGCCACGACACCCTTGGCGTTCACCACGTCGGGATCGGCGGCGTTCAGTTCGGCCAGGCCGGATTCAGCCTTGTCGGTCTTGCCCTGGTTCAGGTACAGGGCGGCCAGGTTGAAGCGGGCGCGGTCGCTGTCGAAGCGTTCGATGGCCTTCTTGTAGGTGCTTTCCTTCTGGCCGGCGTCCTTCACCACGGAAGCCACGCGCAGGAGGGCCTCCTCGTCCAGCAGGCCGATGTTGTTTTCCAGCAGGTCCACCAGTTCCTCGTTGGTGTAGTTCTTATACTCCACGTTGGCGATGAGGCGGGCGCGGCGCAGTTCCGGAAGCACCTGGCCCTTGAGGGCGGTATAGACCTGGGACATGTTCTTGATTTCGTTCTCCCGCACGGCCGGATCCGAGTACATGGACAGGACGCGGAGGATGAGCTCCTTGTCTTCGATGTTGCTCTCGCCTACCAGCTGCTGGAAGCCTTCCCAGTCCTCACCCACGCTGCGGACGGTGGGATCGGTGGTTTCGCGGCCCTTGGTCACCTGGTCCCAGGCCTTGTTGGCGCTCTGGGAACGGTTGCCGGAGAGCTTGTCGTTCAGGTCCACGGAGCCGTCCGGGGAGGCATAGGCCACGATCTCGGTGCTGGTGACGGTGGCGCGTTCGTCGGCGGCCACGGCATCCAGGGCGGCCAGGAAGTCCTTCACGGAGTCGCCCTTCAGTTCGGAGCTGCGGACATCGGAGCTGTTCACCAGGTACTTGATCTGGCCTTCGGTGGTGCTGGAGATGACTTCCTGGTAGTTATCGGCCTTGAAGCTGACATTGCCGCTGCGCTTGACCAGCATATAGGTGGTATTGGCGCCGTCGGCCACTTTCTTGGAGGGAAGGGCGATGCTCTTGGAACCGGCGATCACGCGGCCACGGAGCTCCAGGTAGCTCTTCTCCATGCCTTCCACATAGTCGAAGTGCAGCTTCTCGCTCACTTTCTGTCCGTCCGAGGACACCACTTTGTAGTTGTCACGGACCTTCTCACCCTGATACTTGAAAGGCTTCATCGCAGCCTCGCCGCCTTCGTACACAATCACGGGCGTCACTTCCACCACCACGTTGGCGTTGAAGTAATCCTTGGGATAGGTAACGGAAACGGTGGCATCGATGGTACCGTCCACCACTTCCAGCACGGGGGGCTGGCAGTTGACGGTGACGCTTTCGGCCATCTTGGCCATTTTTTCAGGAGAGGCGCAGGCTACGGCGGCTACTGCCAGGGCCGATGCTGCAAAGAGTTTCAGGGTTTTGTTCATATCGTCGTTTATTTACTTTTTTGCATCGAATCGCAAGAGACAAATATACACATTTTTTGCGAAAGAGCAATCTGCGTGCCGGGGGTATGGGGGCTGGTTGTTCTTTTCATCAAGAATTCGTAAATTTGCGGGACTATGGACTTGCAAGCGTTAAAGAATAAATACGATATCATCGGCAACGACCCTGCCCTGAACGACGCCCTGGAGACGGCTGTAAAATTCGCCCCCACGGACCTCAGCGTCCTGATTCAGGGGGAAAGCGGCGTAGGTAAGGAAAGCGTGGCCCGCATCATCCACCAGTTCAGCTCCCGCCGTCAGGCGGCCTTCTTCGTGGTGAACTGCGGCGCCCTGCCCAAGGAGCTGGTGAATTCCGAACTCTTCGGCCATGTCAGAGGTTCTTTCACCGGCGCCGTCGATAACCGGAAAGGGTATTTCGAAGAGGCCGATGGCGGCACGCTGTTCCTGGACGAAATCGCCGAACTGCCGCTGGAGTCCCAGGCCCTGCTGCTGCGCGTACTGCAAAGCGGCGAATTCCGCAAGGTGGGATCCAATAAGGTAGAGCATACGAACGTCCGGATTGTGGCCGCCACCAACGTGCACCTGTACGAAGCCGTCAAGCGGGGCAAGTTCCGCGAGGACCTGTACTTCCGCCTGTCGGCCGCCCAACTCCGCATCCCCCCGCTGCGGGAGCGCAAATCCGATATTTACCTGCTGTTCCGCAAATTCACGTCGGACTTCTCCGAGGTGAACGGGATGTGCAAGATTTCCCTGAAGCCGGAGGCCATCCGCATGCTGGAGCAGTACCGCTGGCCCGGTAATATCCGCCAGCTGCAGGGCTTCACCCAGTCGCTGACGGCCCAGCTGTCCGTCAAGGTAACCCCTACCCTGCAGCGGATCGAGCTTTCCGCCGCCGAACTGGCTCCCTTCATGCCCCGGGAGGAGGGCGAACCCATCCCCGTCCTGTACGAAGGCCCGCAGGCCGGCCCCAGCTTCTCTGCCGACGAACGCCAGGCCATCTTCAAGGCCATCTTCGACCTGAAACAGGAGGTCGATGCCCTGAAGGCCCGGATGGACCGCCAGGCCCTGCCGGCCCCGCCCGTTCCCCTGCAGGAGGAAGTTCAGGAGGCCGAATGGCAGGGACAGGAGGAATACAGCGCGCAGCGGCCCATCGTCCACGTGGAAACGCACGAGGAGCCCCAACCGCACAGCCTGTCGGTCCGCCGCACGGAGGAGGACCTCATCCGCCAGGCGCTGGAGAAATACCATGGCAACCGCAAGAAGGCGGCCGAGGAACTGGGAATGAGCGAACGCACCCTGTACCGGAAACTGCCGGAAGAATACCGCAAGAAATGAAACGGATCCTGCATACCTTACGCCTGATGGTTACGGCCGGTCTTTTCGGCTGTCTGGTGGCGTCCTGTGGCATTTATTCGTTCACCGGCACGTCCATCCAGCCCGATGTGAACACCATCACCATCCCTTACGTGGAATACAAGGCCATCCGGGTGAATCCTTCCCTGTCCAACGACATGACGGAGGCCCTGCAGGACAAGTTCCGCAAGCTCACCCGCCTGGAGCAGGTGGATGTGGACGGGGATTTGGAGCTCATCTGCGAAATTACCGGCTACGATGTGAAGGCCACGGCCGTCACGGCCGATGAAATGGCATCCCAGAACCGCCTCACGGTAACGGTCAAAATCGACTTCACCAACAAGAAATATCCCGAGGACGACGTCTCCAACAAGACCTTCTCGGCCTACGAAGACTTCGACGCCACCCAGTCCCTGGACGCGGTGGAAGGAACCCTCTGCGAAACCATCGTGGAGAAGCTGGTGGAAGACATCTTTAACGCAACGGTGGCCCAATGGTAGCATCTTCCCATATCGACATCCACACCCTTACGCTGGACGAGCTGGCGGGGGTCGTGAACCTGTATCCGTGGTACGGTGCGGCCCGCGTGGAAATGTGCCGCCGGATGTCCCGCATGGGCGGTGACAGCTGGGGCGAAGACCAGTTTGCGGCCGAAGCCCTGTACATCCCGGACCGCACCCGGTTGTCGGACCTGGTGCGCGGGTCGCGGCTGGTGGACTGCTCGGACAAGGATGTAACCACGCTGCTGGCTTCCTATATGGAACCTTCGGTGGGCGAAGTGGACAGCTCCCATCAGGTGCGCGTGGTGGGCGGAGACTATTTCTCCCAGGCCCAGTACGACGGCGTACGGCAGGGCGGGGACAACATCTTCTCCCGCATAGCCGGCAAGAACCGCGGTTCCGACGGCTCCCGGGACGATGAAGTGTCCGACATCGCCGACCATTTCGCCACCGAAACCCTGGCCCGGATTTTCGTGGAACAGGGCCGTCCGGAGGAGGCCAGACGCATTTATTCCCGTCTGGTTTTGGATATTCCGGAAAAAAGTGCTTACTTTGCATCCCTTATTGACAAATTGGATTAAATAAAAGGTTATTATAATGAACGCAGCATTCACTATCCTGGTCGTCCTCATCATCATTGCGGCCATTCTCCTGATTGCTGTCGTCCTCCTGCAGAACGGCAAGGACGGCGGCCTGGCAACCAATTTCACTTCTGCTAACCAGACCCTGGGCGTGCGCCAAACGGCCACCATCCTGGAAAAAGCCACCTGGTGGCTCGTCTCCTTCATCCTGGTTTTCTCCATCGTTACCGTTTTCGTGGCCCGTGGCAATACCCAGCGTGGCGCCAACGATGCCGTGAGCACCGAGATCCTGAACCAGACCGAGGCCGCAGACGAAATGCCCGCCTTCCCCATCAGCCAGGAGAACCCCGAAGAAGTTCCCGCCGAATAATTTTTCAGCGCGAAGTAAAAAGAAGTCAACTCGTGAGTTGACTTCTTTTTTTATAGGTATCCGTGGGGAAAACTATTTGATTATCAATCAAAAAAGCAATCACCCCTGGTTTAAAACGCCTAGGGGTAACTGCTTAAAGTACTGTATGTAAAGCACTTCTACCCACGGCTGAACAGCGCCATCCCGTGAAGGGGGAAAGGCAATGGGCGTAAGCGGAAGTAGAGAGGGGTGCCCTCCTTCTCCGTAAGCGCCGGGGCACCCCGAACGGTGGAGCGGCGCCCGTCCTTTCCCCCTAGCCGTAGGCGGATTGCCGGTTAGCCGCACAAAAACGGCCTGTTTTGTGCGGCTTGGAGATGGGAATCCCAGCACCCGGCGACACTGTGCCCTTCGGACGGCGTAGCCGCCCGTGGCTCGTGAACGGGAGGGGCCCGCCGCGAAGCGGTGGGAGGGATAGGGCCGCAGGCGCACAGTGTATGCGGGGCGCAGGTGTAGCTATCGTCCCAATATACCGGACGATAGCCACACCCCAGGCATTAAAAAAGACCGAAGTCGAGATGACTCCGGTCTTTTTTTCGAAAAGGCGAAGGATTACTTCTTCGCTTTCTTGGCGGCACGGGCCGTAGCGTCGAACATAATCGGGGTACCGATCATGATGGAAGCGTAGGTACCGATCACCACACCCAGGCACAGGGCCACGGCCAGACCGCGGATGCTTTCGCCGCCGAAGAAGGCGATGGCGAGCATCGGGAGCAGGGTGGACACCGAAGTGTTGAGGGTACGGGTGAGGGTGGCGTTCAGAGCGGTGTTCACCGTGGAACGGAAGTCTTCCTTCGGGTGCAGGCCGCGCTGCTCACGGATACGGTCGAAGATAACCACGTTATCGTTGATGGCGTAACCGATGATGGTCAGGATAGC
>CACYHZ010000065.1 GCA_902774345.1 uncultured Bacteroidia bacterium
GTCGTTATAATCACCGCAAATATGGGGATAATTATTTTTATTTCCAAACTTCTTTAAAAATTTTCTGTCACAGAGGCCCCAAAAATGGCGTTTTTATGCCGAAATGTCCCATTTTCAGGCAATTCCGCGCTTATGTGCGCATATATATATTTAAGGTATGCCTTACCTGCGCCGAACGAGGGCGGCGATGCCCATGAGGAGGAAGAGGAGGACGCTGATGCGGCCCACGATGTCCCCGTAGCGGACGAAGAAGGTCTGGCGGGTGCGAAGGTACACGGTGCCGTCCAGGAGGGCGGGTTCCCACCAGGGGGTTTGGGAAACGATGCGGCCGCGCGGGTCGATGATGGCGCTGATGCCGGTATTGGCGCAGCGGGCCACCCATCGGCCCGTTTCGATGGCGCGAAGGCGGCTGAAATTCAGGTGCTGCCGGTACCCCGGCGTATTGCCCCACCAGGCGTCGTTGGTGATCACGGCCAGCAGCTGGGCACCTTTCCGCACGTATCCGGCGCAAAAATCGCCATACACCGATTCATAGCACACGGCTGCGCCGATGGGGATGTCTCTCATCGGCAGGCAGCCAATCTCCGGCTGCCCCACGTCTTTTGCCATATAGGGCCCGCCCAGCATCTTCTCCAGCGGGATGAAGAAGCGGGGATAGGGCGTCAGTTCCGTCCCAATGACCAGCTTGGACTTGTGGTACAGGCTGTATCGGCCCGACGTGTCCGTCATCACGGCGGAATTGTGCATCAGGATCCACAGGTGGCGCCCGTCCTGCAGGGTGCCCATGTCATAGGCGCAGGGATCGGGGGCGGTGGGCGCATAGATCCGTTCGTAGGTGGAGGCGCCGAAAAGGAGCGTTGCCTGGGGGTGCCGATGCAGGAAAGCCTGCAGGCGGCGGGATGTTTCGTGCGAGGCGGCATCGTCCGTGTACATCCTGGAAGTGAAGGTCTCCGGAGCCAGGACCAGGGCCGGCTGGGGATCGTTCCAATCGGCCCGTTCCAGAAGGCCGATGTAGCGGGCATCCTGCTGCGCCTGCGTCAGGGATTCAAACTTCTGATAGGGGTCGAAATCCGGCTGTCCGATGACCACCCGCAGCGGCGTCCCCTCTTCGGGCTTCTCCCGCAGGCAGAGGGACCAGATCATCGGCCCGAAAAACACCAGCGGAAGGGCGTTGAAGGCGAGCAGCCCGGCTTTCCAGTTCCAGCGGCTGATCCGGCCGTCGGACAGCGCCACCATCATGCCGAAAAGCGCCAGGTTGCAGGCCCATACCCACAGCGAGCCGCCGGAGTGCCCCAGCACCGAATACCACTGCACCAGGCCGGTGGTATCGGCAAAGGCATTGCCCAGCACCAGCCAGGGCCAGGAAATTTGGGCCGAAGACAGATAGAAGCGCTCCCAGGCCATCCAGGCGGCGGCCAGGTACAGGTAGGGGAGCACGCCCGTGGTGCGGCGCTTGACCCAGCGGAAGCTGCCGAAAATCACCGACATCTGCAGCGCATTGGCAAGGACGGCAAAGATGCCGCCGCCCACCGTGGCCTCGCACACCCACCAGGTGGTCACGGCATTCCACAGCACAAACGCGCTGTAGTGGTACCACCAGAAATGCTTGACCTGGTGCTCGGTAGCCAGGCGCTCCATTACCAGCAGGGGCACCATGCCCACCAGAGCCGTCCAGCCCATGTGCGGTACCAGCCACGGGAGGCTCATGAGCAGGGTGAATGTCACGATCAGGCCCAGGAATATGCCTCCACGGTTTTTCACGAAAGCAAAGATACGAAAATGAATGTGCTTCTCTTACTCGAGGAGGATATCGTCCACGGTGACGGTCTCCCACTCGGCGAGTTCGGTGACCACCTTGATTTCTTCGATGGACTGGAACACGATGGTCATCAGGTACTTCTTACCGGCCAGGAAGGTGGTAGCCTCGCCACCTACCAGCGGAACGATGTTGTTCAGGCTGATGGTCTCGGTGGTGCTGGGCGCGCCTTCGGGCATCGAGATCACAATCTCGATGTTGAGGGAATCGGTGGGCAGGATGAACACGGGTTCGCCGCAGTCAGCAGCCACGGGAACAGCCTCGGACAGGACATACAGCGGAAGCTGACCGCCGGCGGGGATGCCCTCGACGGCCAGATTGCCATTGGCAGAACCGGCCAGGGCGCCGTTGATCACGTTCAGGGTAGCCTGAACGGGGATGCCGTTGATGGCGATGGACTGGACCTTCACATTCCCGTTGGACAGGGAGTTGGCGGCATATTCATCTTCGGCACGGATCAGGAACTGGATCTGGCTGGTGATGTGGGCGAAGTTCAGCTTCGGCAGGTAGGAGTAGTATAGGGTCTCGTTCAGGTTTTCACCCTCCAGGCTGTGCTTGTAGGCAGCGCGCATGTAGCGGGCGTTGAAACCGTCAGCTACGCCCAGGGCGTCCAGGTTGTCCTGGCTGGGGGAGGCGCTGGCCCAGATGATGTCGTTGTTGCCGATGGCAATTCCGGTGACCATGTTGCTGCTCAGGGTCTTGTGGGTGCCGTCGATGCCGTAACCGTAGAAGTTGAAGGCATTTCCGCCGGTGGACAGGTAGGGATAGAAGCGGGGGCCGCCGAAATCGACGGTCAGGATCATCTGACCATCATCGGCACCGCCTACGATGGCGTGCTCCTGGTTGGTTACGAATACGCCGCCTTCGAAGCCGCCCATCGGGGTACCGTCAGCTTTGGCTGCCAGAATGTCGTACTGGGCGGTCTTGAAGTCATCGGAGGTGATGGCCGTACCCTTGGTGGTAGCCACGGTGAACAGGCCGCCGCCGAATTCCACGGGAACGGGGACATCCTCGTCAGCCACCCAGGCGGGAGCATTGGAGAGGTCAACGACCGCGCTCTTCTGCTGTTTGTCGCAGGATGCAAGGGCCACAAGGCCGATGCTCAAAAGAATCAGAGTCTTTTTCATGGTTGGTGTAGTTATTAATTGTTAATTGTTTTCTTCTTCATTTCCAGGTGTTTCCGGCTCCCCGCCGGGTTCGTCGCCCGGTTCGGGATCATCCCCAGAGCCCGGGTCATCCCCGGGTTCTGGGTCATCGCCAGGTTCCTTGTAGGCCTTGATGTGCACAAGCACTTCGGTGCTGGTACCGTTGTAGTTCGGGCTGGAGGCCGCGTAAACGGTTACAACGGCAGTGACATCTTCGTTTACCTGGGCAACCATCCAGCCGTTGGAGTACACCTTCAGGTATTCGGAGCCTTGCGTCACGAAATAGGTGAGGGTGCCGTTTCCAGGCACGGAGGCATTCAGCATCGCGGACGGCGGTTCGTTCGGGCTGTTCCACTGGAGGGTGAACTCAGGTTCGACCTGGATGCTGGTATTAGCCCGCTGCACCGTCAGGTGGATGTTCTTCTGGATAGCCGGCAGGTAGGTATCCAGGGTGGCGGTCACCGTGATGTCGGTATCGCCCACCGCCAGGATGGTAACGACGCTGCCGTTCAGGGTGGCCACGCCGTTATTCAGCGGCATACCCCATCCGATGGTGGCACCTTCCGGTTCCGTGGTCACCAGACCCAGATCGTTCAGGTCGAACGGTTCGTCGCCGTAGGTAGCCAGGATGTAATTCTGTTCCAGGTTGATCACCACCTGCGGCTGCTTGGCCACATTCACCTTCACCACCACGGAGGAGCCGAAGTACTGGTCGCGGTACTCGTCGGTGATAGAAGCTGTCAATGTGATCGTGATATTACCGTGAGACACAGGCGTTACAACACCTTCGTTGTCCACAGCGGCAATGGTGGGATCGCTGGAGACGAACTCCAGGAAGTAGGCTTCCTCGGGCACCGGGCGTCCGAGGTTGTCCAGGATGCTCCAGTTGATCTTGCCAAGTTCGCCACCCACACGGATGTTCATTTCGTCGCCGTCCGGCAGGGAGATTTCCAGCCAAGGACGGGTCACGTGCACCTCTACGGCGGCCAGACCGTCGATGTAGGCGTACTTGTGAGCCTTCACCACCACGGTGGCATCGCCTTCGCCCATAGCGGTCAGGTGACCGGCTTCGTCCACGAAGACTACGCTCTCGTCGGAGCTGAAGAAGGTCCAGGTGACGCCATCAACAGGTTCTCCGTCGCAGGTGACGGAATGATCCAGGTCGATGGAAGGCTGTCCTATGGTCATATCCACCTTTTCGGGGGCGGTGACGATGAGACGGTCGGTAGGAGCTTCACCATTTACTTGTACCCATACGCGGCGGTAACCGCCATAAGGATAGTTCGTGAACGGATCCACCGACAGGGACAGGTAGGTCTTACCCCGGGAGATGGGCGTGATGATGCCGTCCTGCGACACCATCGCAATTTCGTTCCGGTAGGAGGTATAATGGATTTCCTTGTCCTTGGGCTGGGTGGTAGCGTTCAGGGCATAGGATTCGCTGTCGGTCAGGTCCAGGTCGATGGGATTGTCCTTGGTTCCCTTGCCGAATTTCGGGTCGGTGGGGAGGTCCAGCCCCAGGTGGATTTCCACTTCCTTGTCTTCGTCCACCACGATACTGCCGCCTTCGGCCCATTCGCTCAGGGAAGCGGTAATGTTCATCTGCTGGATACCGTACACCACAATATTCAGGTCGTACTGGTGGCCGGGTTCAGCCTTGATGTCCAACACTTCGGGATCGGGGACGCCACTGGGGCCCTTAGGGTCCTGCGAGGGCAGCAGCAGGTCGTCAAAGCTGAATACGAAGTCGTTTAGGAATTCCTGCCCGTCCTTGTAGCCGGCCTGCTTCAGGCCCACGCGAATCTTGTAGGCGCTTTCGCCGGGCATCACCATGATGGTACCCACTTCGGTGTCAACCCAGCCGCTGCGGGTCACCAGGGGCAGCTGGTAGCGGGAGCCTTCGGCCTTGATGCTGTTGTCCAACTGTTTGGTGGCGTTGCCAAAAGTGCCGTCCCAAATGCCCACGAAGGTCTGTTCGCCTTCGCGGTTCACTTCCAGTGCCGGAGGGTTGTTATACTGGTCCACATTGGCAATATGCAGGGTACCTTCGGTATAGGTCTCGATGGCCAGGGTGGACAGGGTTAGACGGTCGGCCAGTTCATCGCCTACGCGTACATAGACGTTGAAACGGGTCAGCTGGTGTTCGAAAATCAGATTGGGAATGACGCCGCGACGGGCGCTGTAGCCACTGTACAGACGGCCAACGTTCAGTTTGGCGCTCTCGTTGTCCAGTTCTTTGCTGGTATGGGCCAGCAACAGGTCCTGCGAACCGTTGATCTTCACGGGCAGGGAAACGCCGCCCTCGTCAATCACGGGCACGGGCACTTTATTACCGTTGTCGGTGAGCGAGTCGGTCACGTTGTCGTAGGTGCGCATAGGATCGCCCAGCCAGGCATCGTCGGCATAATAGCCGAAGAACTCGTAACGGCGGTGTTCGTCGTCATAGAAATAGGGGATGCCCAGTGATTCACCGTCGGGAAGGACGCGGTACACTTTCACATCCTGCGGCGCAATTACGTCGTAGTCGAAACTTTCAGGAAGGGTGATGAGTTTGTTGTCGATAAACCGGCCTGTACCCTCCGTCAGGTCCAGCAGGGCCGAGACGGGCGCCTGGGCGTCCTCTCCCTGTCGGGCGATACCATAGACATAGAGGTCCTGCTTGGGATGCCACTTGTTCTCCAGAGATCCGATTTCGCTCTTGGTACCAATACGGACACGAGGCAGTTTGGCCTGAAACAGGACTGCCGACGGCTCGGTGAACGGGTCTATGTCTTCGGGGGGCTGCTGCTCAGACTCCCTTTTACAAGCAACAAGGGCCATTACAAGGGCCAGGGATGCGAGTAAAAACTTTTTCATCATAAATAATACCTTCCAAATCTGTATTCAAAGCCCATGGAAACTCCAAACAGGGCGTCGTAGTAATCTTGGTTCTGGTTGGCCCAGGTAAAACTGGTGGCCGAATAGGGGATGATGCCCACGTGGGGCTCAAGGTTCAGGTACAAGCCGGCGAAAAGCCGTACGGACACCTGCAAGCCGGCGCTCAGGCCCACGTTCAGGTACAAGCCGGCGAAAAGCCGTACGGACACCTGCAAGCCGGCGCTCAGGCCCACATAGGGATAGCGTACGTCGTACAGGTTGGGGTCTTTCTTGATCATATAGCCCACCTCCGGACCGGCCAGGATGGAAATGCCCACCTGGCGGTACTTGGCCCAGAGGTCCAGCATGGTGTCGGGGGCAATCCGGAACAGGTCCAATTTTCCCTCAAAGCGGGCGAAGAAGTAGGTGGAGCGGAAGCGTCCGGTATGCAGGGGAACGCCATATACGTCCACGGCCCCTTCCGGAATCTCTTTCCAGAAATGCGTGGAGGAGCCCACTTGCAGACGAAGGGCAAATGCCGGCGTGTAGTAGCGCCCCACACCCACGACGGCCGAAGGACCCAGCGCCCGCTTGAAGCCGATATCGTAGCTGAAGTCCGAGTTCTGGAACTGGACACCGC
The DNA here is from genome assembly GCA_902774345.1 of uncultured Bacteroidia bacterium. GTDB lineage: Bacteria > Bacteroidota > Bacteroidia > Bacteroidales > UBA932 > Cryptobacteroides. The sequence continues at coordinate 6,458 of CACYHZ010000065.1, forward strand.
CGGTTGCTGTCACGAACCAGTTCAGGCCGGGGTCGCCCCCACGACGCATGGGATCCAGGTTGTATTTCAGTCCCACGCCGCCCTGCAGGGCCAGCAGGTAACTGCGCCAGACATCCATCCGCGGCAGTTTGCGGGCGTCCAGCTGGGCTTCCAGCAGCGGCTCCAGCACCAGGTCGAAGCCAGGCAGGACATGGATGTTCAATTGCACGCCGATGTGGGCCGAAGGGGAACCGGTCTTGGGGAAGTTCTCCCTCAGGTACAGGCCATAACCCAGTCCGGCCTTGGCATAGAGCTCCACCAGACTCTCGGGGTTATAGCCGCCTGCGTAGGCGGAAATGTTGAACAGGTAAGACAGGCGGGGCTCTACGATGTACATCCGCACGCCGTCGTAATTGTCTTTGAATGAGCAGGCACCGGCGGTTAATTCCATGCCGTGGAAGGGAGTCAGCCACTTTCCGAAGGTCAGGCTGGCGTAGGGACCGTTGCTATAGTTGTTGGCAAACTGCCGGTACGCAGCTCCCATCGCCGTTACATAGGTGTTGGCAAAGAAGCCGCCCTTGTGGAAAGGCTGGTTCTTGGGGCGGTAACGTCCCAAAAGCTTATAACTCTGAACGCTCTGATTCATCTTGACGGAGCGGTCCTTCCTGGCATTCTGATTCTGGACCTGCTGGGTCTGTTCCTGCTTCTTTTTGTCGTCAGCCTTCTCCTTCTTCTGCGCACGAAGGGCGGGCCCTCCCGTGAGGAGCGCCAAGGCCATTACGGCTGCCAAATATGCGTGTTTCAGATGCATGGACTGCTAAAAACCAGATAATTTGTCAAATATTGCCTGTTCTTCGTTGGTTAGCTCTTCTCCGGCATTGCCGCGTTTGATGATGTCCATCTTTTCATCCTCAGTCATACTGTCTATCTTTTCGTCGATGGACATGCCGCCTTCGAACTCTACCTCGTCGGAAAGGACGGATCCGGGCTCATCGTATTCTTTCTTGGCTTTCTGGAACAATCCTTTGAAAATGTACCAGTCCCCACGTGCGGTTTCAATGAAGGAAGGATCTGTGCGGAAGCACTTCACCAAGTGGCGTATAGCCTGGTCCTGGGACTCCTCGTCCATCATGTTAAAACTGTCATCCTTCATGTTGGCATGGAATTCCATGCAAAGGATCTGGGCCTCCAGATACTGCGTAAGGGCGGCGTCTTCGTCCAGTTTTTCCATCCCTTCGCGTGCATCGAAGTAATAGGCCTTGGCCAGGTCCATGACAACGGAGTTCAGCGGCGAGGAGCCGTGCACCATTTCGTAATACTGTTGGCCTTCTTCGGATGCAGCATCCCAGTATCCGGCCTTGCAGCGGGCCACGGCATACAGCAGCTGGTAGTCCGGATGGTTCTTCAGCATCTCGGCGATTTCGACGGCACGGGTGTAATACTCGCCGCGGATCATCATCAGCACCTGGTTGGCGACTACGGGCGCAGGATTCAGGCGGAAGGTGTAATCGCCCACCTTCCAGGGACGATCCACGCGGGCTACGGTTCTTCCAGCCTCGGGGACCTCGTCCACAAACGGGGCCAGAACAGTGGTATCCACGACACCCCGCTGGAGGTAGGAAGCGGCCAGGATATTGGCCGGCAGGGGCCAGCGTTGCTCCCGTTTCTTGTTGCTGTCCTGCTTGATGGCACGGCGGCATACCTGTTCCAGTTGTTCCGTGTCCTTTATTTGCTGAAGCAGCACCCAGAATTCGTACGGGGTGAATTCGCTGGGCCCGCCTTCGCGGAAGTCAGGATCATTGTAGAACTTATCCAGGATTTCTTCGTTGGTCAGTTTGCGGGAAATCTCCTGCTTCCACTGGAAATTCACCATTCGAAGCTTGGGCAGGTAGGCTTCGATAAGGGTCTTGTAATAGGGGAGTTTGTAAATCTTGGGATTCTGCGCATCGATGTTGCCGGGCGTGGCAGCTGCGATGGAACGAATCTCTTCGGCTTCTATCATATGTCCGTCTGCGGCCAGCAGATCGGCTAATTCTTCCCAAGTGGCTACGCGGGCATCCGTATCAGAAGTGCGCAGGCTTCCGAGACGCTCGTTGGGAATTTGGGACTTGGCCTGGGCTTCGATGTAGCGGACGCGCTCCTTGGCCAGGGAAACATTGGCCGCGTATCCTCCTTCCGGCGAGGAAATACCGAAAACCGAGAAGTGCCGGAGCACGGAATTACGGGCATGGGTGATGTCGTAAACGGTGCGCCGGAGGGAATCCAGCATGTGCATACTGGCTTCGTCTTTCGGATCCACGCTGGCACGTCCCACCGCAAACTGGATGGGGAGTTGCATCTCGCCCTCCATTCGTTCCAGGCGCGGGTATTTCATGTAAACCGGATCATTCGGATCCAGTTGTGCAGGTTCCTTGGTGTACTCAAGGAACTGCATGGGGCGATAGAGCCGGCGGGTGTCGGCCACTTCGAACGTGTCCTTGAAATAAACGTGATTATAGTCTTCGAACCAGACGCTGGCCATAATCAGAATGCCCTTCCGGACATCCGAGGTCTTGTAAACCTTGTCTGAAATGTATGCGGCTTCGGTTTCGTCCTTCAGGACAGGGGATTGGTGCGCGATGACATACAGGATGTCGTTTTCGGGCTTGTAGCCCATCCGGCGCAACTGGGTTTTGTGGAAATCAAGCCCGTCCATGGCCACCACCCGACGGAATTCCAGGGTGTCGCCTCCTTCGGGGGATACCAGGTAGCTTTGCATCACAAAGCGGCCGTCAGGACGTCCCAAATGCTCGATGGGGAATTTGTATCCCTTGCTGATTTCCAGGGTGTCGCCCTTTTCCACAGGAGGTGTTACCGGCAGTTTTGCACCCAGGCCGGCGCTGATGCGTGCCGCATCCAGGGAAATAGCTACGGCCAAACGGACATTGATCTCCGACTTGTTCTTCACCATCATCAGCTCGGCCGGATAACCGTTGGCGATAACGGCGAACAGTAGCGCGCCTTCCGTTGATACTTCGTTCAAGTCGTATTCGCCACCCGTACCTTCCATGTTCTTTTCAAGGCCCCCCATCGGGTCGAAGTAGAAGATGCCGGTCTCGTCGTAAACCTTCCTGGCGTCAGTCCAGCGGCGGAGGGCCGCTTTTCCTTCGGCCTCAGTCTCATAGATGTAAATGATAACATCCTCGAAGAGCTTGGGCTTCCCGTGTTCATCCAAGTCTATGGTGTTGTAAACCTTTCCGTGCACGGGAATATATCCTTGTGCCGAAGCACTACCCAGGCTTCCCAGCGTGAGCAGCAGGGCCAGAATGGCAGTTTGCAGGATGTGTTTCGAGACCGGACGCATAGACTAACGGATGATATAGATGTTCACGGGGAAAATCTTGTAACCCCAGGTATTGGGGCTGGAGTTCACACCCACGAAGTAGTCTTCGTAGTTGTCACCTTCAAAGTATTGTTTCTGGCGGAACAGCATTACTCCGGTGCCGCCGCTCAGTTCAAAGTTCCAACGCTTTCCCAAACTGAAAACATACCCTCCGGTGACGCCGACCGCCACTGCATCTCCTTTGAAGATGTTGGCGCGGTCGGCTCCGGCGGGAAGTGTAAGGTCATAGGTGGCGCCAAAGGCGCAGACGCCTATGTATTCACGCGTAAGCGGACGTCCGTTGAACCAGTAGCGGAACTCCGGCTGGATGGCCACCAGCTTGATCGGATAGTTCTTCAGGGGAGCATAGGTGCCGAAGGCGGATACCGCAATGGATGTGCGGTTGCCTACGACCAGCTCCAGCCCGATATCCGGAGTCAGGGCCGCCCAGCTAAGGACGTTGGTCTTCACGGCCAGGCGCTGCGCCTTCGCCTCGCGGGGGAAAGCCACCGCAAGGAGAAGGCCCAGGGCTATTGCCGTAAAGAGGGTACGCTTATGCGTTTGTAGTGTCATTTGATGAGATACTTATTCGAAGGTGATGGTCTGATCGCCGAGCTGCTCGGCACCACTGGTGCTGTCCCAGCTCAGAAGACTGGTCTTGAGATAAATCTCCTCAATGGATTCGATGGAAATATAGTAGTTATATTCCACACCGGCCTCGTAACCGTTGAGGTCAGTCGCCGTGACTTCGTCTTCGTAGGTGGGCAGGGGCAGGTCCACCGTCTTGGTGGTCGTGGTGCCGCCCGATACGATGATGTCGAAGGTGACGGAAACCTTCTCTGTCTCCGAACGGGCACCAGGCATAACGAAGAAACCATCGTTATACTCCTCTCCATCGCCGTAAACGGGATGGATGGTCGTTGACTTGGGATTGTAATCCAAGACAATAGACTGGTTGCCTGCAGGGGAAGGATCGGCGATGAGCTCACCGCTGATCAGGTCCAGTGCCAGATAGTTGAATTTGGTGTTCAACTTCATATTGGTCACGGACAGGTTTCCGCTGAAGGAGGCCTCCGCTTCGGGCGATTCGGCCCTCACAAAGATGTGAATCATGCTGGCAGCATGCTGGAACTTGAGTTCAGGCGTGTCTTCCGGACTCAGGACACCGCCGTTGAGTTTGGCAAAATGCCGCTGATAGCGGGCATTGAAGCCGCGGAGGAATCCGTCGTTGGCCGGATCATCGGGTGCCAGCTGCGTCTCGTCGGGGACCAGGCCGGGCTTGGCGTCCACACGGGCCCAAAGGATGTCCAGGTTATAGGCATCGTTATTGGTGAGCATGCGGAACTTCTTGAGCATGCGCCCGTTTTCTATGACGGGCGCCTGGGTGATGGCAGGCGTATAGTACGCGATGAACGAGTAGTTGTTGCCCATGTGCATATACTTCACGTCATCGCCGTCTTTTACCTTCTTCGTTTCACTGAAGGGGTAATAACGCTTCATCTCCGTACTGCCCGAGGACCCGGACAGGAACTTCACATAGCCTTCGTTATTTACCTTGGCCCTTACGGCGTCCAGGTAAATGTCGTCTGCGGCCAGTGGAGCCGTCGTGATCCCGGTGCAATAACCCAGTTCGTCGCTCCAGCCCTGCGCATCGGGATCCACTCCCAGGTGCAGGTCTATCGCAGAGACGCGGATTTCTTTGTTCTCCAGAGATAAAATTTTTCCTTCGATAGCTTTGGTATAGACGGAGAAACCGTCTCCGCCTCCCAACTGAATCGGAACCGGAAGTGTCTCATCAAATGCCCAGGCCGTGTCGGGGTCCACTGTGGACTCGCTCTTGGAGCAAGCCCACAGCGTTACCGCCAGTACAGCCCATGCAATGATAGATAACTTCTTCATTTGTAATTATTTATATTACAAACTTTGCTTCGGTTTCTGATTAGTCTTCAGGTTCTGCGTCAGGATCGATTTCAGGGAGTTCAATCTCGTCCCAGTCTTCGAGGGTCACGCTGATCTTAACCTCTTCGGGACCGTAAACAACGAGCTTCACGATGTACTTCTTGCCAGCCTCGGCTACATATTCCTCTTCGTCCAGAAGGGCAGGGAGGTCGATGTCCCACTCGAAAGCAGGCAGGTTCAGGAGCGCGATGCCATTGTACGTGTAGTTGTAGGTCATAATCATGTGATAGACAGGATAGCCAGGGGCAACCATAATGCTTTCGCCAGCCTGGGTCCAGTCAGTGGTGTTGATCAGACCAGTCTCGGTAATGTCGTTGCTGTCGGGATTGGGATAGAGATCGCCACCGATGTTGTGAAGGGCGAAGATGGTTTCCTCACCTCCGAATACAGCGTCCTGGTCGTCGATGTCCAGGATAACCTCGTTGTGAGGAGAAACCAGGGAGATGCCGGTGATCTGGATGTTCTGGGCTTCGTCCACGCGGTCAACAGGGCGGAACTGGAGCTGGAACACGAAACGGGACAGCTGGTGTTTGAAGATCAGGTTGGGGTGAACGTCCTTACGGGCAGCCTTAGCGCTGTAAACGGTCCACTCGTTGAAGTCCCCGGTACGATCTTCGTAGTCGGCGACTCTGTCAGTGGTGGCCAGCATGATGTCCTGGGTACCGTCGAAGACGACAGGCAGGGCAAAGTCGGCATCGGGAGCGGGGGTCTGGGCGCCGAAAGCATTGCCTACATAGTAGCCGTAGAAGTTGTAAACCTCACCGTTGGCTCCATAGAAGAAAGGAACCTCATCGGGGAGATAAGCAGGATCCCAAACCTCAATGCCTTCCTTGAGCATATTGTCAGGAATGTCAGCAGAAGGCGTAGCGGCCAATACGGGAGACAATGCAGCGACATTGTCAATGAGGATGTTACCATTGGGCTGGAATTCGCCGGATTCCTTATCCCAAGCACCTTCCAGACCGTAGATGTACAGAACCTCGGCGCCGGTGAACTCATCCACGGCGGCCTTGGTGACGCCACGGACAGCAGCGGCATTGGCGCTGAACTTAACAGCAACAGGGCTGTTGTCCTCTTCCTCATTCAGAGTAACGGGGCTCTGAGTGCGGTTGCAGGAGACGGCCATCAGGGTAGCCGCCATGGCTGCGAGCATGAAAATCTTTTTCATTGCAATATTGGCCCATGCCGGCCACTTCGCCTTCTTCGTAGCGGGTGCCGGTGACCAGGATGCGGGTTTCGCCGGGGGCGAAGCCGGTCACCAGGCCCGTTTCGCTATCCACGCTGGCAATGGTTTCATCTAGGGAGACAAAGCTGAAAACGACATCGTCCCTTTCCACCTCATGGAGGCCACCGGTGACGGCTGTCATCAGAATCTTGGGTTGCAGCAGGGCACTCTGTCCCATATGCAACTCCAGGTCTTCGGCGGTTACGTTCAGCTCGATGAGTTCGCTGGTGCCGTCCTGGTCCAGGATAAAGATGCCGGATGAGTACCACGGAACCTGCTGTACTACCATATAAATGGAATACTCGCCATAGATAGTCATCAGCACCTGATAGCGGCAGCCGGCCTGAAAGGCTTCTCCGGATTGCAGGCGCACCGTGGTCTCCACGGGTGTGCGGTGCAGCCGGCCGTCGCCGTAACCCAGCATATCCATGTACATCACCAGCGGATACGCATCCTCGGGGGCCAGGAAGAAACTGCCTCCCAGCCGTTTGATGGCCGCTTTTTGCTGAGCCAAGGCCTTTTCGTCAAGGGGATCGCCCTCAATGGTCTGCCAGCGCAGGGGATTGAACTTATCTCCGTTGTATTCGCTCAGCAGCAGCGGCTTGCGCTTACTGCCCTCGCGGAACGTTACGCCCATATTTTCCGGGTCCCTGTCCACCAGCGTCATGCGGGCTTGGGAACGGGAAGTCAGCGTAACGCTGTCAATCTGCATGTAATTGATGAAATTC
>CACYHZ010000066.1 GCA_902774345.1 uncultured Bacteroidia bacterium
GGCCTTCTTACCGGTGAGGTCACGGAGGTAGAAGATACGGGCGCGGCGAACCTTGCCATACTTGTTAACCTCGATGCTGTCAATGAACGGGGACTGGTAAGGGAAAATTCTCTCAACACCCACGCCACTGGCGATTTTGCGGACGGTGAAAGTTCTGGTGAACGGGTCCATACCACTAATCTGGATAACGACACCGCGGAACTTCTGGAGTCTCTCCTTATCACCTTCCTTGATTCTGTAGGTCACGGTGATAGTGTCACCGGCCTTGAACTCAGGGTAGGAAGCGGCTTTATCATTCTGGAAAGCCTGCTCTGCAATTTTAATCAAATCCATAATCTAAAATCTGTTAAGCAACTTTGCGGTTTGGCTCCTGACAAGAGGTTGCGTTTGTTTTGGGACTGCAAAGGTACTACTTTTTCTGTAACCGCCAAAACTTTTTCCACATTTTTTAGAAAATATTCTTCACCTTGTCGAAGGTATTCTTGTCCTCCCGGGTAAGGTCCGGCGTAAAACTGGAACTGGACCGCATATTCTCCAGCGTATCTTTTTCCTGGCGTGACAGTTTGTGCGGCACCCAAACCTGGAATTTCACATACAGGTCCCCGACGCTACGGCCATAGCCCTGCACACTGGGGAGGCCTTTTCCCCGCAGTTTCACCACCGTACCCGACTGGGTACCGGGTTCTACCTTAACCTTATAACTACCGTCCAGGCAAGGAACCGACACCTCGCAGCCCAGCATTGCATCCATCACCGAGATGATACGGGTATAGAAGAGGTTGTTGCCGTCACGCTGCAACTGGGGGTGCTGGATTTCGTTTATCACCAACAGCAGATCACCGTTGGTACCACCGTGAGGGGCCGAATGGCCTTCGCCCCGGATGGTCAGCTGCATCCCATCTTCCACGCCGGCGGGGATGTGCACGCGCACCATTTCCTTCCTGCGCTCCAGCCCCGTGCCATTACAACGCCGGCAGGGATTGGAAATAATCTTCCCCTCCCCCTGGCATTGCGGACACGTGCCAATGGTATAGCCCATACCGAACAGGCTCCGGGTCTGCTGACGTACGCGGCCCTGGCCACCGCAAGTGGGACAGGTCTTGATATCGGAAGAGTTCTTCGCGCCTTTGCCGCCGCAATCCGGGCAGGGACGGGCGCGCTCCAAAGGCACCTCCTTGTCACAGCCCTTGGCGATTTCCTCCAGCGTCAGCTTTACGCTGGTGCGGATATCCCGCCCGCGGAGCGTACGCGGCTGGCTTTCGCCACCGCCGCCGAAGCCGCCGAAGCCGCCAAAGTCGAAGCCAAATCCACCGCCGAAGATATTGCGGAGGAAGTCGTTGATATCCATACCGCCGAAGTCGAAGCCGCCGGCACCGCCGCCCATCTGCTCGGCTGCAAAACCGAACTGGTCGTACTTGGCGCGTTTGTCGGCATCGCTCAGGATGGAATAGGCCTCAGCCGCCTCCTTGAAGTTCTCTTCAGCGGTCTTTTTCTCGGCGTCGGTGCCATTGACCCAACGGTCCGGATGCCACTTGAGGGCCAGCTTGCGGTAGGCCGCCTTGATTTCGTCGGCCGACGCCTTCCGGTCCACCCCAAGGACCTCGTAGTAATCTCTTTTCTGTGCCATAACTTACGCTCCTACAACTACTTTTGCATAACGGAGAACTTTTCCGCCCAAGGTGTAACCGGTCTGCACCACGTCAATCACCTTGCCCTTCAGTTCCTCGCTGGGAGCAGGGAAGGTCGTGACTGCCTCGTGCATTTCCGTGTCGAAAACGGCTCCTTTGGCCTCGATGCGCTCCAGGCCCTTCCCTTTCAGGTAGGAACTGAGCTTGCCGAAGATCATCTGCGTGCCTTCCTTGGCGGCCTCGCTGTCGGTGCTCTTCTCCAGAGAAGCCAGGGCGATCTCACAGTCATCCAGAATGGGGAGCAGGCCCTTGATGGTATCGGCCGATGCCGAACTCACCAGGGCCAGTTTCTCCTCGGCCGTACGGCGGCGGAAGGTGTCAAACTCTGCCATCAGGCGCAGGTAATCGGCTTTGGCATCGGCGGCCTTTTGCTCCGCCTCCGCTACTTTCTTGCCGGCTTCCTCTGTGGCGGAACGGGCTTCCTCCAGCTCTTCGTTCAGGCCTTCCAGGCGCGCCTCCAGTGCTGCAAGTTTCTTACTGTCAATCACTTCCTCGGTATTTTTTTTCTTTTTATCAGCCATAGTCATTCAAACTTTCGGCTGCATACCTATCAAAATGCCTGCCAGCACTCCCCTTCTGACATTCTGTCAGTTACAGTCAGCAGGGGGAAAAGAAAATCGCTACGCTCAGGAAACCACCCTCCAGCGGGAAAGGTTCATCTCTTTCCGGCATCCGGTCCAGCGGGGTCAGGGCATCAGCCTTCTCAAGGGAGATCCTCCCCTGCTCCAGCCAGGTCTCGATGCGGTTGTGGTAGCGGCGAAGGCGCTTTTCGCTCCAGTCCATCAGGTACTCTTCCAGCAGGTCCGGCCCTTTTTCTGCATTGCAATGATGGCAGGTGCACACCAGATTGTTGAACCCGTTGCTCCCGCCCATGGACTTGGGTACGATGTGATCCACTTCCATTTCTTCCAGGCTGACGGGGTGGCCGCAATAGGCACAGTGTCCGGAGGTCTCGTTCCAGAGGCGCTCGCGCTGATTGTTTTCGTTCTTCATAAGGCATCAGTTTTTAAAATCCGAACGCAAGGTAACACCGTTCCCCGCACTGCACCGCATTTTGGCAAGGCTTGCCAAGATTTGGATAATTCCGAAAAAATACTTGCTTGACCATCTCAGAAATAATAGCTATCTTTAAGGTCGCATTAAAACTACGACTATGACACCCATCATCGAATGTGTACCCAACTATAGCGAAGGGCGGGACCGCGCAGTCATCGAGTCCATCGTGGCCGCCATCCGTACGGTCGAAGGCGTAAAGGTGCTGGACGTGGATCCCGGAGAGGCCACCAACCGCACCGTCGTCACTTTCGTAGGCGCGCCTGAGCCCGTGTGCGAAGCCGCCTTCCGGGGCGCAGCCAAGGCGCAGGAACTCATCGACATGCGCAAGCACCACGGGGCGCATCCCCGCAGCGGCGCCACCGACGTCCTGCCTCTGATTCCGGTCAGCGGCATCACGCTGGAAGAATGCGCCCAGCTGGCCCGCAGCCTGGCCCAGCGCCTGTGGAAAGAGCTGGGCATTCCCTGCTACTGCTACGAAGCCGCCGCCCTGAAAACCGAGCGAAAGAACCTGGCTGTCTGCCGCGAGGGAGAATACGAGGCCCTGCCGGAAAAGATGGCCGATCCCGCCAGAAAACCGGACTTCGGCGGCAGCTGGGACGAAGTGGCGCAAAAAGCCGGCGCCACCAACGTCGGAGCCCGCGGCTTCCTGGTGGCGGTGAATTTCAACCTGAATACCACCAGCACGCGCAGGGCCATGGCCGTCGCCTTCGACGTACGGGAAAAAGGCCGGAAGGCCCGGGAAGGCGGTTCCCTCACCGGCAAACTCCTGAAAGACGAAAACGGCCAGCAGATCTGGATTCCAGGCACACTGAAGGGCTGCAAGGCCATCGGCTGGTACATTGACGAATACGGCATCGCCCAGGTGTCAATGAACATCACCGACATCGACCAGACGCCCCTACACGTCGCCTACGAGGAAGTTTCACGCGCGGCAGCGGCCCGGGGCCTGCGGGTCACGGGGGCCGAAATCGTGGGTCTGGTGCCCAAACGCGTCCTGCTGGAAGCCGGTAAGTTCTATCTGGAAAAGCAGCAGCGTTCCCTGGGCATCAGCGAAGCGGAAATCGTAAAAATCGCCGTCAAGTCGATGTCCCTGGACGATTTGAAACCCTTCAACCCCCAGGAAAAGGTGATCGAGTACCTGATGGCCGATGATAAAAAGGGCCTGGTGGACCTGACGGTGGAAGGCTTCGTCCGGGAGACGGCTTCGGAATCCCCCGCTCCGGGCGGCGGCTCCATTTCGGCGTGCATGGGCGCTTTCGCAGCCGCCCTGGCCACGATGGTCGCCAACCTGTCGTCCCACAAGCGGGGCTGGGACGAACGCTGGAAGGCATTTTCGGACGTAGCCGAAGAGGGCCAGGCCCTGCTGGATCAGCTGCTCAGACTCATCGACGAAGATACCGCCGCCTTCAACCGGATCATGGACTGCTTCTCCATGCCCAAGGGAACGGACGAAGAAAAGGCCGCCCGTGAGTTGGCGCTGGAGCAGGCCACCCTGTATGCCGCCCAGGTTCCCCTCCAGACGATGGAGGCCGCACTGAAGACCCTGCCGCTGGCCCTCCGGATGGCCCGGGAAGGCAATCCCGCCTCGGCCTCCGACGCCGGCGTGGCCGCTCTGGCCGCCGTCGCCGCCATCAAGGGCGCGCGCCTGAACGTGCGCATCAACGCCGCCAGCCTCAAGGATAAAGCCCCTGCCACGCCGCTCCTGGAGCGCGCCGACGCCATCGTGACCGAAGCCCAGCAGCTGGAGAAGCAAGTTCTAGCCGAAGTCGAAAACCATATTGAACTATGACCTTTCAAGAAGAAATTCTTTTAGGCATTCCGGCACAGCTGCCGGAGGCCAAGCCGTATGATCCGGAGATCAACCACGCTCCCCGGCGCAAGGATATCCTGACGGCGGAAGAGAAAGCACTGGCACTGAAAAATGCCCTGCGCTATTTTCCGCCCCAGCTGCACGCCGCCCTGGCACCTGAGTTCGCACAGGAGCTCAAGGACTATGGCCGCATCTACATGTACCGGTATCGGCCCTCATACCCAATTTATGCACGGCCCATCGACGAGTATCCCGCCAAAAGCCGTCAGGCAGCGGCCATCATGGCCATGATCCAGAACAATCTGGACGAACGCGTAGCCCAGCACCCGCACGAGCTCATCATCTACGGCGGTAACGGCGCCATCTTCCAGAACTGGGCCCAGTACCGCCTGGTGATGCAATATCTGGCCACCATGACCGACGAGCAGACGCTGGTGATGTACTCCGGCCACCCGCTGGGGCTGTTCCCCAGCCACAAAGACGCCCCGCGTGTGATTGTGACCAACGGCATGGTCATCCCCAACTACTCCAAGCCCGACGACTGGGAGCGCTTCAATGCCCTGGGCGTGAGCCAGTACGGCCAGATGACCGCCGGTTCCTATATGTATATCGGTCCCCAGGGCATCGTTCACGGCACCACCATTACGGTGATGAACGCCGCCAGGAAGGTGAGATCCTCTCGGTCCTCCGGACCTCGGGATGACAGCGCTTCTTCCGCCTTACTCTTTGTTACCGCAGGCCTCGGCGGCATGTCCGGTGCCCAGCCCAAGGCCGGCAACATCGCGGGCGTGGTGAGCGTGACGGCCGAAATCAACCCCAAGGCTGCCGAAAAACGCTTCCAGCAAGGTTGGGTGGACGAATTGCACCCCCATCTGGACGAACTCATCCCCCGCATCAAAAAGGCAGTGGCCGGCAATGAAGTGGTTTCCCTGGCCTATGTGGGCAACGTCGTGGACCTCTGGGAGCGCCTGGCCGATGAAGACATCCGCGTGGATCTGGGCAGCGACCAGACGTCCCTGCACAATCCCTGGGCCGGCGGATACTATCCCGTGGACTACTCCCTGGAGGAATCCAAGCGGATGATGGCCGAAGAGCCCGCGCGCTTCAAGGAGGCCGTGCAGGCTTCACTGAGAAGGCACGTGGCCGCCATCAATCGCCTGGCTGCCAAGGGGATGTATTTCTTCGACTACGGCAACGCCTTCCTCCTGGAAAGTTCCCGCGCCGGGGCCGATGTGTTGAAGGCCGATGGCAGCTTCCGCTACCCGTCCTACGTGCAGGACATCATGGGGCCGTTGTATTTTGACTACGGCTTCGGTCCTTTCCGCTGGGTGTGCATGAGCGAAAAGCCGGAAGACCTGGCCAAGACCGACGAACTGGCCATCCTGGTGGTGGGTTCCCAGGCCCGCATCCTTTACGCCGACTGCGAAGGCCGCACCCAGATTGCCCTGGCCTTCAACGAAGCCATCCGGAAAGGCGAAATATCGGCCCCCATCGTCCTGGGGCGCGACCATCACGACGTTTCCGGCACCGATTCCCCCTTCCGCGAAACCTCCAATATCTATGACGGATCGCGTTTCTGTGCCGATATGGCCGTACAGAATGTCATCGGCGACGGCTTCCGCGGCGCCACCTGGGTTTCCATCCACAACGGCGGCGGCGTAGGCTGGGGCGAGGTCATCAACGGCGGCTTCGGCATGGTGATCGACGGCTCCGAGGACAGCGCCCGCCACATCCGCGAAATGCTGTTCTGGGACGTGAACAACGGCATCGCCCGCCGCAGCTGGGCCCGGAACGAGGGCGCCCGATTCGCCATCGAACGCGAAATGGCCCGCACTCCGCAGCTGAAAGTCACCCTCCCGCATCTAGCAGATGATACATTAATTAAAAGAGTAATAGAATGAGATTCTCTCGGGCTTTCAGCCCTCGGAAAGACAAAAGAACTGTCATACCGAGCGAAGCGAGTGTATCTCAAATAAATTCATAATATGCATACCATTTCTCCTGCGCATCTCTCCCTGGAGAGACTGAAAGAAATCATCGAGAACCACGAACGGCTGACCCTGTCGAAGGAATCGACGGACGCCATCGTCAAATGCCGGGCCTATCTGGACCGGAAGATGGAAGACCTGGACCGTCCCATCTACGGCGTCACCACCGGCTTTGGCTCCTTATATAATGTAACCATTCCCAAGGAGGACCTGAGCCAGCTGCAGCACAACCTGGTGATGTCCCACGCCTGCGGCACCGGCGACCGTGTCCGGCCCGAAATCGTGAAGCTGATGCTGCTTCTGAAGGTGCAGAACCTTTCCTACGGCCATTCCGGGGTTCAGCTGATCACGGTGCAGCGCCTCATCGACATGTTCAACGAGGACATCCTGCCCATCGTCTATCAGCAAGGTTCCCTGGGCGCTTCCGGGGACCTGGCGCCCCTGGCCCACCTGTCCCTGCCGCTGATCGGGATGGGCGAAGTCTGCTACAAGGGCGAAGAGCGCAAGGCCGCCGATGTCTGGAAGGAACTGGGCTGGGAGCCCATTCAGCTGCAGAGCAAAGAGGGTCTGGCCTTGCTGAATGGCACGCAGTTCATGAGCGCCCACGCCATCTGGAGCATCCTCAAGAGCATGCGGCTGAGCAGATGGGCCGACCGGATTGCCGCCATGTCGCTGGACGCCTACGACGGCCGCATCGAGCCCTTCCTGCCTCTGACGCATCAGCTCCGTCCCCACAACGGGCAGATCCTCACCGGCAAAAAGTT
>CACYHZ010000067.1 GCA_902774345.1 uncultured Bacteroidia bacterium
GTAATGTCCCAATCCCATTTGTTGAACAGTTTGATGGGCTTGTCCTTGGGGAAGTGGAAACGCCATTCGCCCCTGACATCCAATACGTTAAATACGTAATAGGCAGGCTGTTGGTGCCAAGTGTTCCAGTTGTAACGGACGCCCACCAGGATGGACTGGTTGTTGTACTTCTCGGCAGAAATGTCGTAATCCGCAAGGTCGTATTCTATCTGTAAGTTGGGAACGGTAAATAACCACTCCAGAGCATTGGTGCCGATGGCGAATCGGTTCCAAAAACGCTGCATCGGAGTGAGGGGGGACTCCTCCACCGCGGCTTCCGTCGGGTTCTCCTGGGCACGACAAACGGGACCGCCCAAAACGGAAAGTCCTGATAGCAAGGCAAATAGTAACCATTTGACCAAGCGTATTCGTGTGGCCAGCTTCAAATTGTCACTAAATTCCTCCAAAGGTAATAAAAAAGCCCCAATTGTGTACTCTTTTTATCGTCTTTTTGTAGTTGGGGGGGTGAAAATCGGATAAAAAAAGCGAGAAGCTCAGTCGAGCTTCTCACCTTTTTCGTTGTACATTTCATGTTGCAGAACCGTGAAATCGGTTACTTCCTCCAATTCGATTTTCACCTTGTAGCGCTTGCGCCACCGGGAGATGAAGGAATTGAACAATCCCCGTTTCAGATAGGCCCCCAGAATGGGGCTCGTCTTCAGGAGAATGGACCGGACACCTTTCTCAATGGCATAGAATGCAATCTTGCGTTCAAGGTCCTCGTCGATCACTACGCTGGAGTGAATTTTGCCCGTGCCATGGCAGACGGGACACTGCTCGCTGGTGTTGATCTCTGTCACGGGCCTGATCCGCTGCCGGGTTATCTGCATAAGCCCGAACTTGGTGAGCGGCAGCACATTGTGCTTGGCCCTGTCATTTTCCATCAGCTCCTGCATATATTTGAACAGCGCGTTCTTGTGGTCGTTGGATTCCATGTCGATAAAATCCACTATCACGATGCCGCCCATATCGCGGAGCCTGAGTTGCCTTGCAATTTCCTCGGCGGCAATCTTGTTCACCTCGAAGGAGTTCTCCTCCTGGTCGCTGGTCTTGGTGCGGATGCCGCTGTTGACGTCAATTACATTCAGTGCTTCGGTGGTCTCGATCACCAGATAAGCGCCCTGCCGCATAGGAACCACCTTGCCGAAAGAGCCCTTGATTTGACGCGTGACCTCAAAATGGTCGTAAATGGGCTGTTTTCCTTCGTACAGGTGGACGATTTTCTCTTGTTCCGGAGAGATGAGCGAAACATACTTCCGGGCTTCTTCGGCCACATGCTCGTCGTTGATCCAGATGTTGGAGAACGAGTCGTTGAGGAGGTCCCTCAAAACGGTTGTTGTTTTGCTGTACTCCGTAAAGAGCAGCTGGACGTTCTTGTTCCTGGCAATCTTGTCCCAGGAGCCTTCCCACTTTTGGATCAGGGCTTCGGTTTCGGCCACCAGCGTGGCGGCGTTCTTACCTTCCGCAGCGGTGCGGATAATGGCCCCGTAATTGGTGGGGAGAATACTCCTGACCAGGGTTTCCAATCTACGTTTCTCTTCCTTCGAACCAATCTTCTGGGAGATGGACACCTTCTCGGCGAAGGGGAGAAGTACGATGTTTCGGCCTGCCAATGAAATTTCCGCAGTCAGTCGCGATCCTTTGGTGGAAATCGGCTCCTTTACAATCTGGGCCACGATCATCTGGCCGGGGCGGAGGAATTCCTCAATGTGCCCTTCCTTGGGCAGCGGCTCTCCGATTTTGATGCGGGAATACAGCTCCTTGCTGTTCACATTCCCGTTGGACTCCCGCACAAACTGGTCGAAGGCGGGGAAGTACAGCCCCAGGTCCAGATAATGGATGAAAGCTTCCTTCTTGTCTCCGATGTCCACAAAAGCAGCATTGAGGTTCGGGAGAATCTTCTTCACCTTTCCCAGGTGAACGTCTCCGACGGTGAACTTGTTCCCAGTGCTGGACTCCGTGTTGTACTCTATCAGCCGGTGATTTTCCATCAGGGCGATATGTACTTCCGTTGACGTTACGTCAACGATCAGATCCTTGTCCGGTTTCTCAGACTCCATTTGGAAATTTGATGGTTAGGTAAAAAGAAGGGCTTGCGAACATTCCGCAAGCCCTTTACTTGGGAAGAAGTGAATTACTTCTTCTTGTGGCGGTTCTTGCGCAAGCGCTTTTTACGCTTGTGCGTCGCCATCTTATGTCTCTTTCTTTTCTTACCGCTAGGCATAATAACTAATAATTAATGGTTTATTTCTCTTTGACAGCATTCACGAAGCTCTTGGCGGGCTTGAAAGCCGGAATGTCGTGAGCGGGAATGGTCATCGTGGTTTTGCGGGTGATGTTACGGGCAGCCTTCTGTGCACGGTGCTTGATAATGAAACTGCCGAAGCCACGGAGGTACACGGGGTTACCAGCGATCAGGGATCCCTTTACTGCGCTAACAAATTCTTCAACAACGGCCAGTACCTGGGTCTTTTCAATTCCGGTGCTCTTGGCTACTTCGTTTACAATTTCTGCCTTGGTCATGATTCGTATAGTTTAAAAGTTTGGTTTGTTCGACTTTTAACGCGATAATTGACGCAAAATTAAACCTATTTTTTGAATTTTCAAAATGTTATGTAGAAAAAGGGACCGATGCAACAATGGCACAAAGATTGACCATATAAGGGATTGGGTAATTGTGCCCTGAAAATATGACAAAATGTCAGGAATCTTATGAAATCGAACTTTGAATACGAAAATATGATGCCCCGTGGCGTGGAAGTGAACATTATGCCGGTGGTGGGGGAGGCCGCCTCCATGAAGGTGGATACGGCGGAACTGCCGCCTCAGCTGCCGGTGCTCCCGCTTCGCAACGCCGTGATTTTCCCCGGAACTGTGTTCCCGGTCACGGTGGGCCGCGAAAAATCCATCAAACTGGTCACAGAGGTGGAAGCCGGCGACGGCTGGCTGGCCGCCATTCCGCAGGAGGATGTCTCCGTGGAGGAACCCAAGGAGTCGGACCTTTCCCGTTACGGGACCGTCTGCAAGCTGGTCAAGACCCTGGAAATGCCCGACGGTACCGTTACCGCCATCCTGCAGGGCGGGCAGCTCTGCGCCCTGGAGTCCATCGTAGCCTACGATCCGTACATTCGCGCGCGCGTGAAATATATAGAGGAGGACCTGCCGGCCGATGCCGATGAACGCGAACTCCGTGTGCTGGCCGACTCTCTGAAGGAGAAGGCCGGCCTCATCGTCAAGTCCTCGTCCTTCGCCCCGAAAGAGGCCATCGGCGCACTGCGCAGCATCGAAAACTTCCATTTCCTGGTCAACTTCATTGCCACCACCATCGAGGTGGAGAACTTCCAGGAGCGGACGGCCCTGCTGGCCATTACCGACATCCACGAGCGCGGCCTGGCTCTGCTGAAGGTGCTGGATACCCAGACCCAGCTGCTGCAGATCAAGCAGGAAATCAACCAGAAGGTCAAGACCGACATCGACCAGCAGCAGCGGGAGTACTATCTGAACAACCAGCTGCGGACCATCCAGGAGGAGCTGGGCATGGATGAAGGGGAGGAGATGGAAAAGATGCGTCGCCGGGCCGATGAGAAGAAGTGGTCCAAGGAGGTGCGCGCCATCTTCGACAAGGAAATGGCCCGGCTGGAGAAATTCAATCCTTCGTCGCCGGATTACAGCATCCAGTACGCTTACATCCAGTTTATGCTGGACCTGCCCTGGGGCGAGCTTTCGGACGACAACCTGGACTTGAAACACGCCCAGGAGGTGCTGGACGAAGATCACTTCGGCCTGGACCAGGTAAAAGACCGCATCATCGAGTACCTGGCGGTGCTCAAGCTCAAGGGAAACATGAAGTCGCCCATCCTGTGCCTGTGGGGCCCTCCCGGCGTGGGCAAAACCTCGCTGGGTAAGTCCGTGGCGCGGGCGCTGGGGCGCAAATACATCCGTATTTCCCTGGGCGGCATGCACGACGAAGCCGAAATCCGCGGTCACCGCAAAACCTATGTAGGAGCCCTTCCGGGCCGGATTCTGAACGGAATCCAGCGCGCCGGAACCTCCAATCCGGTGATTGTCCTGGACGAAATCGACAAGCTGTCCAGCGACTTCAAGGGGGATCCTTCCAGCGCCCTGCTGGAGGCCCTGGATCCGGAGCAGAACGGCAGCTTCCATGACAACTATCTGGACATCGACTACGACCTCAGCAATGTCCTGTTCATCACCACGGCCAACGGCATCGGTACCATTCAGCCGGCCCTGAAAGACCGTATGGAGATGATCAACGTGAGCGGCTATCTGGCCGAGGAAAAGCTGCAGATCGCGCACCAGTATCTGGTTCCTAAGCAGCTGCAGGAACATGGGCTCCGGGCCGATGAGCTGTCCATCTCGGACGCCGCCCTGGAAGCCATCGTGGACCGCTACACCCACGAATCGGGCGTGCGCGGCCTGGAGAAGCAGATTGCGAAGATTGCCCGTGTGACGGCCAAGAAGATGGCCCTGGAGCAGGAGTTCCCGCGCGTGATCCAGCCGGAGCACCTGCGCGAATACCTGGGCCTTCCCACCGCCTTCCATGACGATGTGGCCGGGAACGAGGGAATGGGCGTGGTGACCGGCCTGGCCTGGACCGAGATGGGCGGTGAGGTGCTGTTCGTGGAAAGCCAGGTGTCGGAAGGCAAGGGCAACCTGTCCATGACCGGCAACCTGGGCGATGTGATGAAGGAAAGCGCCCAGATCGCCTGGCAGTATATCAAGGCACATCCGGAACTGGCTTGCACCACCACGGAAGCGTTCATGAAAAAGGATATCCACCTACACGTGCCCGAAGGCGCCACCCCCAAGGACGGTCCTTCGGCCGGTATCACCATGGTCAGCTCCATGGTGAGCGCCCTGCGCGGTCAGGCGCCCAAAAGCGGTCTCGCGATGACGGGCGAGATGACCCTCCGCGGCCGTGTGCTGCCGGTCGGCGGCATCAAGGAAAAGATCCTGGCCGCCAAGCGCGCCGGGGTGCATACCATCGTGATTTCGGAGGAAAACCGAAAAGATGTGGAGGATATCAAGGATATTTACGTAAAAGGTCTTATCTTTGTCTATGTGAAAACGATAAAGGATGTCATTGACTTCATTTTTTAAGACAATGTCCTACTGAATTTGTAGTCAGGTCATACCGAATTTGTTTTCTTGTCATACCGAACCCCGAAGGGGTGAGCGTATCTCATTCATATGGACGTAAGAATAGAGAATAGCTGGAAAGACGCACTGGCGCCGGAGTTCGAAAAACCGTACTTCGCCTCGCTGGTGCGCTTTCTGCATGGGGAGAAGGCCGCCGGAAAGGTGATCTATCCGCCTGGAAGCCAGATTTTCAGGGCTTTTGACCTGACCCCCGTGCAGGATGTGAAGGTGGTCATCCTGGGCCAGGATCCCTACCACGGGCCGGGGCAGGCGATGGGCTTGTCCTTCTCGGTGCCGGACGGGGTCCCCGCACCGCCTTCGCTCCGCAACATCTTCCAGGAAATCGAGACGGACCTGGGCGTGAAGATGAGCGGCCGTCCCAATCTGGAGAAATGGGCCCGGCAGGGCGTCCTGCTCCTGAACAGCGTCCTNNTCGCACAGCCGCATCGGCTGGCAGGAATTCACCGACGCCGTCATTTCCTACCTTTCGTCCCACTGCCAGGGCATTGTGTTCCTGCTGTGGGGGCGCTTCGCGCAGGAGAAGGCGGCGCTCATCGACACCACCCGTCATCACGTCCTCACGGCTGCGCATCCTTCCCCCCTGGCCCGCGGCGCCTTTTTCGGATGCCGGCATTTTTCCCGCACCAACCAAATCCTTGTAGCAGAGGGTAAGACCCCCATCGACTGGCAGTTATGACCAAAAAAGCACTGTTTCCCGGCTCCTTCGACCCGTTTACGGCCGGCCATCTGAATATCCTGAAACGCGCCCTCACGATGTTTGACGAAGTGGTGGTGGCCGTGGGTATCAACCAGGACAAACGCAGTTTCTTTCCCATGGAGAAGAAGCTGGATATCATCCGTCAGGCCACGGCCGGGCTGCAGGGGGTATCGGTGATCCAGTACGACAACCTCACCATCGATACGTGCCGGGAAATGGGTATCTGCCACATCGTGCGGGGCGTCCGCAATATGATTGACTTCGAGACGGAGCGTTCCATCGCCGATGCCAACCGCCGCCTGGCCCCGGACATCGAGACCATCATCATCCCGACGGCGCAGGAATTCGCGCACATCAGCTCGTCGGCGGTGCGGGACATCCTGAAGCACGGCGGGGACTATTCCGCCTTTATTCCGGAGGGCGTGGTCCTATGAAAAAGTGGATTCTACTGGCCCTTGTGGCCGTTTTCTCGCTGCAGCTTCGGGCCCAGGAACCCTATCCGGAACTGGGCGCCAAGCTGGACGAATACTTCACCGCCCTGGCCGGCAGCAGCCCGGAGGTGCAGATGGGGGAGTGTGACTATCTGATCTCCTCCTGTCAGGATTCTCTGGTGCGCCAGTACGTGACGCTCAAGATTTACGATCATTACCTGAAATCCAGGATTTTGGGCGATGACGCCGTGGCCGTGCACGTGGCCGACCGCTGGCTGCTTTCCCGCGAGGTGGCGATGAATTCGCCCACCGACCTGATGCACGCCCGGATTTTCGCTGATTTCAACCGTTCGTCCCTGATCGGGATGCAGGCGCCCCGGCTGTCGCTGCTGACGCCGGAGGGCGCGGCGGTGCAGGTGCCGTCGGACCAAAGTTATAATGTGCTGTATTTCTACGACACCGGCTGCGCTACCTGCAAGGTGGAAACGCCCCGGCTGAAAGCGCTGGTGGCCGAAGAGGAGTACCCGCTGAACGTTTATGCCATTTATACGGGGGCCGATGCCGACTCCTGGGCCGCCTTCCGGGACGATTTTCCCGGCGTGACACACCTCTGGGATCCGGAGGTGGACAGCGACTGGCAGCGGCTTTACGGCGTGTTGCAAACGCCCAAGATGTTTCTGATCGACCCTTCCGGCAAGATTCTGGGCCGCGGCCTGGACACGCCCGCGCTGCGGATGCTGCTGAAGCAGGCTTTCGACAGCGGGGAACCGGTCTATGGACAGGCGGATCAGATGGAGTCGTGGAACCAGTTTTTCGCGCCCTACGGGGATACGCTCACGGTTTCGAAGGTGATGGACGTGGCGGATTATCTGGCCGCCCGCAGTTTTGGAGAGGGCAATATCGCCGTGTTCAAGCAGCTGATGGGGGACTTACTGTACTACCTGTCCTCCCAGCGTACGGAGGTGTATCGCGACGCTGTGATTCCCTTTGTCCAGACCTATATCCAGCTGCCCGATGTATGGAATACCCCGGCCGATCAGGCGCAGGTGGTTTCCCTGGGCGAAATGCTGGTTTCCCTCAGCTCCCGGACGCCCCAGGGCTCTCTGGTGCCGGATTTGACGGTGCCGGGCGTGCTGCGCCGCAAAGGCTGCCTCTTTGTCAAGGGCAGCCGGGAAGGACGCTTCTCCCTGCGCGGTCTCAAGGGAAAGCCTGGTTACATTGTGTTCTATACGGGGGGCTGTTCTTCCTGCCAGGAGGTGCTGGCCGCCGTGGATGCGCTGGTTGCGGGGGACCGCCGCGTCCGCGTGCTGCTGGTCGATATGGATGCCGTCCTGGTGGATGAACCGGAGCTTGGGGCCCAGCTGCTGGACAGCTTCGACCTGTCCGCCCTTCCGTTCGTGATACAGCTGGACCGGGACGGAACGGTCCTGCACCGTTATGTTCAATTGTAGGCTTATATAGCGTATGGCCCGAAGGAAAAAAGGCATTGCCGGCGTGGATCCGGCCTACCTGGAGAAGCAGAAGGAAATGCTTCGCCGGAAGAACCGTTACGTGCTGTATTTCAATGAGTCGGAGATGGCCGCCATCAACGAATACTGTTCCCGTTTCCAGGTGCACGCCAAGGCCGTTCTGATGCGCGAAGCCATCATGTCCAAAGTCCTCACCGAACTGGAGGAGAACCATCCCACGCTGTTCTAGTTTCCCTTGGGATTTAAAGAAAAAGTAGTATCTTTGCAGCCCGGTATTGAACTGTGGTGTAATGGTAGCACTAGGGATTTTGGTTCCCTCAGTCAGCGTTCGAATCGCTGCAGTTCAACAGAAAAAGGCCCTGAGCATTCAGGGCCTTTTTCTGTTGAACGGGCCTTCGGCCCTACCGCACCACGATGCGTTCGATGCGGCGGGGGATGGAGGAGAGGATTTCGTAGGGGATGGTGCCCAGGATTTCGGCCAATTCGGAGACGGTGGGGTTCTCGCCGAAGACGGTGACGGTGTCGCCGGCCTTGCAGGGCACGCCCGTGACGTCCAGCATGCACATATCCATGCAGATATTGCCGATGGTGGGCACCCGGTGGCCGTTGAGGAAGAAGGTGGCGGCGCCGCGGCCCAGGTGACGGTCGATGCCGTCGGCATAGCCCACGGGGATGGTGGCGGTGACGGTGCCGGCGTGGGCGTGGCCCCATCGGCCGTAACCCACGGTGTCCCCTTCGGTCAATTCCTTTACCTGCAGCACTTTACACTTGAGCGAAGCCACGGGTGCAAGCTTCTTGCCGGGCAGGGCGCTGATGCCGTAGATGCCGATGCCCAGGCGCACCATATCGAACTGATACTGGCTGAAGCGCTCGATGCCGGCAGAGTTCAGGATGTGCCGCATGGGCATGTAACCGATGCCGTCGGCGAGGGTCTGGGTGTTCTGCTGGAAAAGGGCGATCTGGCCCAGGGTGAAGCCGTCCTGCTCCGGGTCTTCAGCCACGCAGAGGTGGGAGAAGAAGGATTTGACGCGGATCTCCGGCGTGCGGTTCAAGTAATGGATCAGGTCCTGCAACTCGGAAGTGGTGAATCCCAGGCGGTGCATCCCCGTATCCAGTTTGATGTGTACGGGATAGTCCCGCAAACCCAAATCCCGCAGCTGGTTCACAAAGGCTTTCAGGGAATAGAGGTTGGGGATGGAGGGCTCCAGGCGCGTCTCGATGATTTCCGGATAAAAGTCCGTGCCGGCGGTGAGCACGATAATGGGCAGGGAGATACCGTTGCGGCGCAGTTCCAGGCCTTCCACGGGGTAGGCCACGGCCAGATAATCGGCGCCGGCGCGCTGCATCATGGCCGCGAATTCCACGGCACCATGACCGTACGCGTTAGCCTTGACGAGAACCAGCAGTTTCGTCTTGGGCTCCAGCAGGGAGCGGAAGTATCGGTAATTCTCGGTGGCCGCTTTCAGATTCAGCTCCAGGCGCGAGAAATCGTCATTGGCAAAAGACATGCGTATTTTTTCTGCAGTGCAAATGTACGATTTTTTCTGGTAAAATGCTTATTTTTGTAACACGATGCAGCAAGACGAAAAATATATGCGGGAGGCGCTCCGGGAAGCGCAGGCGGCCATGGCCGACGGGGAGATTCCCATCGGGGCCGTGGTGGTGTGGAAAGGCCGGATCATCGGCCGGGGACACAACATGACCGAACGCCTCAGGGACACCACCGCCCACGCGGAGATGGTGGCCATCACCGCCGCTACGGAGGCTATGGGCGGTAAATACCTGAACGACTGCGCCTTGTACGTGACGGTAGAGCCCTGCCCGATGTGCGCCGGCGCCCTGGCCTGGGCCCAGATGGGCGAAGTCGTGTACGGGGCACCGGACCCGCGCCGCGGCTACTCCCTCTTCTCGCCCTCGCTGCTCCATCCCCGCACCAGCGCGCGGGGCGGCATCCTGTCCGAGGAATGCGCCGCGCTGATGCTGCAGTTTTTCAATGACAAACGTTAATCGCACAAGAGTATGAAAGGTGTAAGTATATTCCTGGCCGACGGTTTCGAGGATATGGAAGCCCTGGGCACGCGCGACGTGCTCCTGCGTGGTGGTATTCCTGTTGTAACCGTATCAGTGTCAGACGATTATCTGGTAGAAAGTTCCCATGGCCTGCAAGTCACCGCGGACACCTCCTGGAACGATCTGGAGGTGATGCATCCGGGCACCGGCCGGGACGACATGATGATCTTCCCTGGCGGAATGCCCGGTTCCAAAAACCTGGCCCGGCACGACGAACTGATGGAAATCATGCGGGACCATTATGCCCTGGGCGGCACGGTGGCGGCCATCTGCGCCGCTCCCGGCCTGGTCCTGTCGCAGCTGGACGGCCTGGAGGGCCATCGTTTCACCTGCTTCGAAGGCTTCCAGGACGCGCTCATCGCCAAGGGTGCCGTGTACGTTCCCGAAGGCACGGTGACTGACGGCCGCGTGATTACCGGCCGCAGCGCCGGATGGGCCGTGGAGTTCGGCCTGGCCCTGGTGGAATACCTGAAAGGCCCCGAAGCTGCCGCCAAAGTCCGCGCCGGTCTGATGCCGTAATTTCCCTATGGGAAAAATCAGCGGAAATGCTTATCTTTGCGCTTGCGTTCGGTTAGTATGAGAATTACCAAGGCGATATTTGTTGGCAGCAGTACGCGGGTGGGGCAGAAGCCTCA
>CACYHZ010000068.1 GCA_902774345.1 uncultured Bacteroidia bacterium
GCCGATGCCCTTTCGACGCTGATTCACGAGGATCACGCCTACGATTTCGGCCGGAAGATCTGCCTGAAGCTGAAGGATTTGATTCCCCGCCAGCAGTTCGATATCGCCGTCCAGGCGGCCATCGGCGCCAAGATCATCGCCCGCGAAACCGTGCGACAGGTGCGAAAGGACGTGACCGCCAAGTGCTACGGCGGCGACGTCACTCGCAAGCGCAAACTGCTGGAAAAGCAGAAAGAAGGCAAGAAGCGCATGCGCCAGATTGGCACGGTGCAGGTGCCCCAGAGCGCCTTTATGGCCGTCCTGAAGCTGGATTAATTTCCGCTCGGTTGTTCACTGGCCGTCCACCGGCCGCCGTGCCACCGGCCGCCGTGCCGCCTAGCCGCGCAAAAACGCCACTTTTTCAGCGCCTTGAGCTGATTTTGGGCAGTAGCGGCACAAAATCGGCCTTTTTTGTGCGGCTTGGCCTGAAAAAAGTGTTAAATTTGCTCTCATGACAATCAAAGCTGCTATCAAATCCATGCGCCTTCGTACGCTGCCCCTTTCGATGGCGGGGGTACTGCTGGGCATGCCAACTGGAAGGTGGATCTGCGGACGGCCGTGCTGGTGGTGCTGACCACCGTATGCCTGCAGATTCTGTCCAACCTGTCCAACGAGCTGGGCGACGTGCTCCGCGGCACGGATACCGCCGAGCGCCAGGGACCGCAGTACGGACTGAACGGCGGGGGGATGACCATTGCCGATATGAAGCTGCTGATTGGCGTTTTCGTGGGGCTGTGCATCGTATTTGGCACGGCCATGACCTGGCGGGCATTCGGCACGCTGTGGGACCTGACGTCCCTGATGGTGCTGCTCCTGGGCGGGGCTGCCATCGCCGGCGCGATGAAATATACCCTCGGGCACAATCCCTATGGCTACCGGGCCAAGGGCGATCTCTACGTCTTCCTGTTTTTCGGCCTTGTGGCAGTGCTGGGGGCCGCTTTCGTGTGCACCCAGGGCCTGGGCCTTCATTGGAAACTGCTGCTGCCGGCCTCCGGCGTGGGCTTTTTCAGCGTGGGCGTGCTGAACGTGAACAATATCCGGGATATGAAAACCGATGCAGCCAATCGCGTCACGGTGGCTATCAAACTGGGGGCAAAGCGTGCGCGCATCTATCAGACGGCGCTCATCGTTCTGGGCTGGGCGTGTATGATTGCCTATTGCCTGCTGTGCTGGCCGTCCTGGTGGCACTGGCTGTGGGTGGTCACCCTGCCGCTGTACATCCTGCACCTTCGCGGCGTCTGGACCCGTGAGGACCGCGCCCTGGACCCGATGCTTCCGCTGCTGGTCATCTCTACCTTCCTGCTTTGCCTGCTCATGGGCCTGGGCTACTGCGCGTTTCTTTTCTGAGTCTTGGCCACCAACGGGAAAAGCGCGTTGACATCGGCCAGCGGCATTCTGATAACACGGGCTATCTGTCCGTTCGATGCACAGTACTTGTATTTTAACAGGACTGCCAGTTTCTGCTTGCCCTGCTGGTCAAGGGAAAACGGGTTTTCGGCTTTCAACTCAGTTCGACATAACTTGAATAATACGGAAAAAAGCTCTTCGTCAGGAAGTTGGGGGTTCTCTCCTGCGCTGATGGACGTTTCCACCTGAGCCTCTACATTTTTCAATACGCTGTACACAAACTGGCGGGCGTTATCGTAAAAACGCATCGCTCTTTTGTAGTCCACAAAGCTCCACGCCTGCGCCACGCCGTCTTTTACATGAATGCGCGGATCAATTTCAGAAAAGCTCCTGGACTGGGTCATTTCCCTGATTTCTCTCACTTTAAGTTTGTCTCCGGGTGTGCCGTCCAAGGCCAGGCAAGGGTTAAAGTACAAACACATTGACGTCCGGTCTTACAACAAAAGCATTGCGAATAACATAGGCCAACTCGTTCCGGAACTGAGTCACGGAATTGATGGACTTCAATCCGGGTGTCATTCCCGACAGGTTCAGTGAGCGGCCGTGATATCTGTAATACGTTTGCAGCATCCCTCTGAATCGCTCAAAGAACTCAATTACCTGAACTTGAGCCCCTTCAATGATGAAATGAAAGTGATTGCTCATGATGGCAAAAGCGAGCAGAGCACAGGGGCTGGCCATAATGGAAATCGCCATAAGATTCATAACAACCTTACGGTCAAGCTCAGACTGGAAGAAGCTTGCGTCCTCCAGTGCTTTGGAATACAGGTGAAAGATCGGCCCGGCCTCGCGGAATGCCTTCTCTGACGGGGATTCTTGATATGCCATCGCTTTTCGTTTGGGACAAAAATACGACGCGTGCAACAGAGTCAGCTATCGCAAACGTAAAAGTGTGACAAGAATCGCTATACAGGGACGAAAAACGTGAATCAATAACAATAAAGCACCGGCATTGCAATAAATGACTCGATTCCAAACGGCTTTTTTCAGGCCAAGCCGCACAAAAAAGGCCGATTTTGTGCCGCTACTGCCCAAAATCGGCTCAAGGCGCTGAAAAAGTGGCGTTTTTGCGCGGCTACTGCCCAAACCCGGCCCCGCCCGCCGGGAAAGCGGCTAACCGGCGGCTAAAGACTTATTTTTCCAGCCACTTCAGGAAATCGTCCACGCGGGCGCGGGAGACGGTGAGGTCCGTGTTGTCCGGGAAGCCCTTCTTGAGGGTGATGCGCAGGCGGCCGCCCATCAGCTTGGAAATGCTGTCGATAATGCCTTCCGAGATAATGCAGCTGCGGGAAATGCGGAAAAAGCTGTCTGGATTCAGGTTGCCGGCGATGGCATCCAGGGAATCGTCCATCACGTAGGACTTGCCATCCACCGTGACGATGAAAGAGCTCTTGGATTCGGAATACAGGTAGGCGATGTCGGCCGTGCGCACCGGTACGATGCGGTCGTTCAGCCGGATCAGGAATTTCTCCTTCCGTTCCTGATTGATCAGATTGCGGACGGTTTCGTTGGAGGGCTTGGTCACCTCTCCGGCGGCCACACGGGCGATGGCGCGCTGCAGGTCCGGTACCGCGATGGGTTTGAGCAGATAATCCACGGCATTCACCTTGAAGGCGTGGACGGCATACTGGTCATAGGCCGTGGTCATAATGACGGGAGCGTTGACGTCCATGCTGGTAAAGATGTCGAAACAAGTGCCGTCCGACAGCTCTACGTCCATGAAAATCACGTCCGGGGCGGGATGTTGCTTCAGCCAGTCCAGGCTGGCCTTTACGGATCCCATATCCCCTACTACTTCTACTTCCGGGAAGTGCTCTGACAGCAGGCTTTTCATGTGCTGCCGGGCCAGCGGTTCATCTTCGATCAGGAGCGCTTTCATACGATAAGATACACTAGTGCGCAAAGTTAGCAATTTGTTCCGTTTCTTCCAAAATCGGCACCGTTACGGCGAAAGAATCCTGCGTCTTCTCCACCAGGATCTCGGCGGCGGCAATGTCCCGGTACTGGTTGCGGATATACTGCAGGCCGATACCCGTTGAGGGACGCTTGGAAGCCTTGGGAATAAGCTTGTTACGGACGGTGAGCGCCTGCCCGTCGCAGCTGAGGGTAATCACCAGCGGATTCTCCGGGCTGATGGCATTGTGCTTCAGCGCGTTTTCCAGCAGCAGCTGGATGGTGCAGGGGACGATGAATCCGGCGGGGGCGTCGTCCCCGATCCGGTCCTCCACCTCCAGGCCTTCGGGGAAGCGGATGCCCATCAGGTCCCGGTAAGTGCGTCCGAAGGCCAGTTCCTCCGCCACGGGTACCAGTCGCTTGCCTTCCTGCTGCATCAGGTAGCGGTAAATGGCGGCCATTTTCTGGATGTAGGCGCTGGCTTCTCCCCGCGTCCCTTCCTGGACGATGGAATCCAGCACGTTCAGGCAGTTGAACAGGAAATGGGGGTTCACCTGGTGCTTCAGGGTCATGTAGCGGAATTCGGCCTGATGCCGCCGCGTACGCTGCTGGGCTGCCTCCCGCTGCATGTTGATGGCGAAGTTCACCATATAGGCCAGGGACAACACCGTAACGATAATGAGGATCCCCAGCGCGCTGGATTCCCGCAGGAAATTTCCGGTAAAGGTAAAGTCGATCAGAACGCGCAGGCTGAAGATGACGGCGATAGCCACCAGCAGCCACCATTTGTTCCGCTTCCAGGACTGGTTCCGCTCATAGGCGGCCGCCCCGGAAGGGGAGTAGCGGTGGGCAAAGGCGTACAGGGCCCAGCCCAGCAGTTCTGTCACCAGGAAAGTGGTCAGGGCGCGTTTGGCGATGACGGGGATGCCCTCCAGCATCAGCTGGGCCCCCAGGTTTCCCAGGACGAAGCCCAGGATATTCACCAGCAGGATGGAGATGACAGTCACTTCCACCGTCAGGCTCTCCCGCAGGCAGATGATCACCGTCAGGGCCATCGTGAGTACCGTCAGGATGAGGCTGTCCGGGATGCCCGCATACAGGCAGGCCGATGTGACCGCCAGGTGCAGCAGGGCAAAGCCGTGAATGATCCACTGAATCCCAATTTTTTGCATGTGCGAAAATACGCAATATTTCCGTTCGTCGCAAAAAAATATCCATTCGTAAGAGAGATAGCCTTCCGCTTACCGATTATTTTATAAATAATGTTACTTTTGTTGCTGCCACTATAAGTGGCCAAAACTAGTAACCTTATGTCTGCAAAACGTGATCTTTCCTTCCGCCAGTTGGTGGACCTGAGCTTCGGCTTTTTCGGCGTACAGATTGCCTATGCACTGCAGAGTGCAAACATCAGCCGTATCTTCGCCACTTTGGGCGCAGACCCGCATCAGCTCAGCTTTTTCTGGATTCTTCCGCCCCTGATGGGCATGATTGTCCAGCCCCTCATCGGCAAGTACAGTGACCGTACCTGGTGCAAGATGGGCCGCAGAAAACCCTACCTCATCGTGGGTGCCGCCATTGCCGTGCTGGTGATGGCCTTCCTGCCCAACGCCGGCTCGCTGAACTTCAGCGCCCGTGTTTTCCTGGGCCTGAATATGGCCATGTGGTTCGGCCTGTTCTCCCTGATTTTCCTGGATACTTCCATCAACATCGCCATGCAGCCCTTCAAGATGATGGTGGGCGATATGGTGAACGAGAAGCAGAAAACCACCGCCTACAGCATCCAGAGCTTCCTCTGCAATGCCGGTTCCCTGATGGGCTACCTGTTCCCCATCTTCTTCACTTGGATCGGAATCGCCAACGTGGCTCCGGAAGGAGTGGTGCCGGACAGCGTCATCTACAGCTTCTACTGCGGTGCCGCCATCCTGATTCTCTGCGTCCTCTATACCTTCGTCCGCGTGAAGGAAATGCCTCCTAAGGAGTATGCCGAGTTCCACGACTTCGACCCTCAGAAGCAGCAGACCAAGAGCGACAAGGGCCTGATGAAGCTCCTGATGGACGCTCCCAAGACCTTCTGGACCGTGAGCCTGGTGCAGTTCTTCTGCTGGGCCGCCTTCCTGTATA
This sequence comes from uncultured Bacteroidia bacterium, assembly GCA_902774345.1. Lineage (GTDB taxonomy): Bacteria > Bacteroidota > Bacteroidia > Bacteroidales > UBA932 > Cryptobacteroides. The sequence goes on from CACYHZ010000068.1 coordinate 5,461, forward strand.
TGTGGACCTATACCCCCGGCGCCATCGCCTTTAACGTCTGGAATACCACCGACGCCGCTTCCGCTGCTTATCAGAATGCCGCCAACTGGGTGGGCGTGGTCTTCGCCGTCCAGGCCGTGGGCTCCATGCTCTGGGCGCTGGTGCTGCCGCGCTTCAAGAGTGTCAAGACCGCCTATGTGGTGTCCCTGCTGATCGGTGCCATCGGTTTCGCCTCGGTGTTCTTCGTGACCAACCAGTACGTGCTCTGGGCCAGCTTCCTCCTGATCGGCGCTGCCTGGGCTGCCATGCTGGCTCTGCCGTTCACGCTGCTCACCAATGCTCTCCAGGGCAGCCCTTATATGGGTTCCTACCTGGGCCTGTTCAACTGCTCCATCTGCCTGCCGCAGATTGTGGCGGCTGCTACGGGCGGTCTGGTCATCTCCCTGGTGGGCGGCAGCCAGCCCGCCATGTTCCTGGTGGCCGGCGTGTTCCTGGTGCTGGGTGCCATCAGCGTTCGCTTCGTGAAAGTAAAGTAATTACTTATATATTAACTAACTACACACTAAATGAAAAGGATTTTAACCGTTTTCGCATTGCTGCTGGCAGCATGCGTGACCGTATTCGCCCAGGGCGGAT
>CACYHZ010000069.1 GCA_902774345.1 uncultured Bacteroidia bacterium
CAAGAGCGCCAAGCCCAAGCACGAGCGCGAAGACGGCTTCAACGCCATCCGCGACGAATTCAAGGCCCAGTTCAGCGAGGAAGACCTGGAGCTGAAGGGCACCATGATCGACCGTTACTACCACGATGTGGAGAAAGAAGCCATGCGCAACCTGGTCCTGGACGAGGGCAAGCGCCTGGACGGCCGCGCCACCGCCGAAGTGCGCCCCATCTGGTGCGAGGTGGACTACCTCCCCTGCGCCCACGGCAGCGCCATCTTCACGCGCGGTGAGACCCAGTCCCTGGCCACCGTCACCCTGGGTACCAAGATGGATATGAAGGAGATGGACGAAGTCCTGATCCAGGACGATCAGCAGTTCGTCCTGCACTACAACTTCCCTCCTTTCGCCACCGGCGAAGCCAAGCCCCAGCGTGGCACCGGCCGTCGTGAGATCGGCCATGGCAACCTCGCGATGCGTGCCCTGAAGCCCGTGATCCCCACGGCTCCCGAATTCCCCTACGCCGTGCGCGTGGTTTCCGACATCCTGGAATCCAACGGTTCCTCTTCCATGGCTTCCGTCTGCGGCGGCTGCCTGGCCCTGATGGATGCCGGCGTGAAGATCACCAAACCCGTAGCCGGTGTGGCCATGGGCCTGATCACCGACGCCGAACGTCCCAACGACCGTTACGCCATCCTCACCGACATCCTGGGTGACGAAGACCACCTGGGCGATATGGACTTCAAGGTGACCGGCACCAAGGACGGTATCACCGCCACCCAGATGGACATCAAGGTGGACGGCCTGTCCTACGAAGTACTGGAGAAGGCCCTGGAGCAGGCCCGTCGGGGACGTCTGCACATCATGGGCGAAATGCTCAAGACCCTCCCCGCTCCCCGCGAGGACTACAAACCCTTCGTTCCCCGTATGGTCCAGATCGAAATCCCGTCCGAGTTCATCGGCGCCGTTATCGGCAAGGGCGGCGAGACCATCCAGGGCATGCAGAAGGAATTCGGCACCGTCATCACCATCGACGAGGTGGACAACGGCGACGGTACCACCAAGGGTGTGGTGGACATCTTCGGCACCGACAAGGCTGCCATGGACGCCACCCTGGAGCGCATCAAGGGCATCTGCGCCGTACCTGAGGCCGGCCAGGTGTACCACGGCAAGGTGGTGAGCATCCTGGAATTCGGTGCATTCATCGAGATCCTGCCCGGTAAGGAAGGTCTCCTGCACGTTTCCGAGATTGCCTGGACCAAGACCGACAAGGTGGAAGATGTGCTGAAGGTGGGCGACGAGGTGGATGTCAAGCTCCTGGAGATCGACGCCAAGACCGGCAAGATGCGCCTGAGCATGCGTGCCCTCACCGAAAAGCCGGAAGGCTATGTGGAGCCCAAGGGCCGTGGCCCGCGCCGCGAAGGTGGTGATCGCAAGGACGGTGACCGCAAGCCTCGCCGCGAAGGTGGTGACCGCGGACCCCGCCGTGACGAGCGACCCCGCCACGAAGGTCCCCGCAAGCCCCGCTTCCAGAACGAAGAGTCTAAGACCTCTGAGCCCGATGTGTTCTAGCGTGGGCACAAATAACTGACTACCAGTAAAATAATGTTTTACCCCTGGGTGATTTTACCCAGGGGTAATTGTTTAATTACCTGTCATTCAATTTATTTTCCCCACGGGGTCTGTGCTTGTGTTTTTTTTATTATCTTTGGCAATATGAAACGACTCCTTACCATACTTGCCCTGCTGTGCTGCCTGAATGCGTTGGCGCAGGAATATGGGGTGGTGAACATCTCTGTATGCAACATGCGGGATACCGCTGAGTTCGAGGCCGAAATGGTGTCACAGGCCCTCCTGGGAACGCCGGTGCATGTTTTGGAAGTGGCCGAAAACGCCTGGCCCCGGATTCAGACGCCGGACACCTACACCGGCTGGGTGCACTATGCGGCCATCACCCGCATGACGCGTGAGGAGTATCATGCCTGGAACGCCGCCCCGAAGGTGGTGGTGACGGCGCTCAGCGGCATCGTCCATGCGGCGGCATCGGCCCAAAGCGCGACGGTGTCGGACGTAGTGGCCGGAGACAGGCTGAAGTATCTGGGAAAGAAGGGCTGCTGGCTGCAGGTGGGCTTCCCGGACGGGCGCACAGGCTGGCTGGATTCGAAGACGGGCATGACGGAAGAAAAGTGGCGGAAAGGCCTTTCAAGGGATGTTCAGGACATTCTGGCAACGGCCCAAAGTTTCCTGGGTTTCCCTTACCTCTGGGCCGGGATGTCCCCCAAGGGCGTGGACTGCAGCGGCTTTGTGCGGGCGGTGCTGTTCATGCACGATATCATCATCCCGCGCGATGCCGGTCCGCAGAGCCAGGTGGGCGAACGGATTGCCGATCCTAAGGCCTTGGAGCCCGGGGATCTGGTATTTTTCGGCAAGTATCGGGAGGACGGATCCCCCCGCGTGAGCCACGTGGGTTTCTATCTGGGAGACAAGCGATTCATCCACTCCCAGGGGCTGGTGCGCATCAGCAGCTTCGACCCGGCGGATCCTTATTATGACGCACAGAACGCGGGCCGATACCTGTTCGGCGGACGCGTGCTGCCTTATATCGACAAGGAAGAAGGCCTCAACACCACGCTAACCAATCCTTATTATGCAGAATAGACGCGATTTCCTGAAGACTTCCGCCCTGGCGGCGGCGGGCGTCGCCCTGGCAGGCTGCACCGGCGGCCCGCAGCGTTTCAATATCGTCAAGGGCGATGGAAAAATGCACCTGAAGTACTTTCCCTACGAGCTGCAACTGGCCCATGTGTTCACGGTAGCCTCCTACAGCCGGACCACCACGCCGGACGTGCAAGTGGAAATTGAGTATGAAGGACTTACCGGATACGGCGAGGCTTCAATGCCGCCCTATCTGGGGCAAAGCGTGGAAAGCGTGTGCACCTTCCTGGGCAAGGTGGACCTGTCGCAGTTCAACGATCCCTTCCAGCTGGAGGATATCCTGAGCTATGTGGACAGCCTCTCCCCCGGCGATTCTGCTGCCAAGGCGGCCATCGACATCGCCCTGCATGATCTGGTGGGCAAACTCATGGGGCAGCCCTGGTACCGGATCTGGGGCCTGGACCCGGACAAGGCCCCCTCGACCACCTTTACCATCGGCATCGACACGCCGGAGGTGGTGAAGGAAAAGACGCTGGAGGCGGTGGGAAGGTTCAATATCCTGAAGGTAAAAGTGGGCCTGGACACCGACGAGGCCATGATTAACGCCATCCGCGAAGTTACCGACGTCCCCCTGGCCGTGGATGCCAACCAGGGCTGGAAGGACCGGTCCAAGGCCCTGGACGAAATTTTCTGGCTCCAGGAGCACGGGATCGTGATGGTGGAGCAGCCGATGCCCAAGGAGCGTCTGGACGACATCGCCTGGCTCACCGAGCGCAGTCCCCTCCCCATCTTCGCCGACGAAGCCATTCAGCGGATGCGGGACATCCCTTCGCTGGTGGGCGCCTACAGCGGCATCAATATCAAGTTGATGAAATGCACCGGCATGCGCGAAGCCTGGAAGATGGCCACGATGGCCCGGGCCCTCGGGATGAAGGTGATGGTTGGCTGTATGACGGAAACGTCCTGCGCCGTATCGGCCGCCGCCCAATTCTCCCCCTATGTTGATTTTGCCGATTTGGACGGGAACCTCCTCATCGCCAACGACCGTTTCGACGGCGTGAAGGTGGTGGACGGCCGGCTCCGCCTGCCCGATCGTCCCGGTATCGGCGTTGAACTGATATAGCCATGAAAAGAGCACTGCTGACCCTGCTGGCCCTGATGCTGGCAATGGCGCCCGCCCTGGCTGACCGGCAGCGCGTGCGCAGCCTGCAGATTTACGTCGATCTGGAAAAGGACGGCACCGCCACCGTTTACGAACGCTGGGACGTTTCCACAGGCGACAAGATTACCGAATGGTACCTCGTGCGCGAGAACCTGGGCGACATCACCGTTGACGGCCTGTATGTCCGGGCCGATGACAAGCCCCTCAAGGACGACGGCGAATGGGACGTGGACCGCAGCTTGGAGGAAAAGGCCGGGAAATCCGGCATCGTCCATAAGAAAAACGGCGTGGAGCTTTGCTGGGGCATCGGGTCCGTCGGAGACCATGTCTATGACGTCCTGTACCAGATGCACGGCGCGGTGAAGTCCTTGAATGACTACGACATGCTGCACCTTCAGCTGGTATCCCCGGGGCTTTCTTCTCCCCCGGAAGAGGTGGTCGTCTGCATCGGGACCGAACTGGTGCAGCTGGATACCACCAACACGCGCATCTGGGGCTTCGGCTACGAAGGGACCTGCGTGTTTGAAGACGGCGGCGTGGTGATGCAGGGCGACGGCGCCTTCGACCAGGAGGAATCCGTCATCGCCCTCCTGCGCTTTAAGAAAGGCATTTTCGAACCCACCAGCGAGCAGGACAAGGACTTCCAGCAGGTACTGGACGTGGCCATGGTCGGCGCCAGTTTCAAGGACGACGATAAAAAGGAAGACGGCGAATCCAAAGCCGGAGTCATTATCGTGACGCTCATCATCGGCGCGATTTTCTGGTGGCGAACCCGGCGCATCAAGAACGCGGACCGCAATGTGGGTACGCCCCTTGCCAAGTTCAAAAAGGAAAACGCCGCCTGGTATCGGGACATCCCGATGGAGGGGAATCTTCCCGCCGCCAAGTACCTGCTGAGCCTGGCCCATGACGACGACGTGTCCCTGAAGACCCTGACTTCGGCCCTCATTCTGCGGATGGTGTATAACGGCTATCTGGAGGTGAGCCGGAAGGCCGAAGGGGTGGGCACGGAAATCCGCTTTACCGGCAAGGATACGGCCGATTTGGACGTAGTCTCCAAGGGGCTGTATGTTTTACTCAAATCCGCCGCCGGCGAGAATGGCATCCTGGAAAAGAAGGAATTTTCTTCCTGGAACAAGGAGAATCAGGAAGAAGTGTACCTGTGGGGCGGCGGCACCGACAAGATGTCCCAGCCCTTCCTGAAGGAAAACGGATACGTATCGGGTTACAGCACCATGACCGAAAGCGGCGCCGCAGAAGTCAAGAAGCTCTGGGGCCTACGGAAATTCCTCCTGGAATTCACCCTTACCGGGCAGCGGGAAGCCTTCGAGGCGCACCTGTGGAAAGAATACATGGTTTATGGGGCCCTCCTGGGCATCGCCCGTGAGGTGGCCAAGCAGTTCAAGGACATCGCGCCGGAAATGTACAAGCAAATCCCGGTGACCGATACCATGGACCTCTCCTATGCCTTCGCCCTGATCCTGTCCGATACGCACGACAAGTACGACGCCTACCTGCGCTACACTACCGGCGGCTCCAGCCACGGTTCCAGCAGCGGCTACGGCGGCCGCAGTTCCCGCGGCGGTGGCGGCGGCTTCAGCGGCGGCGGTCGTGGCGGCGGTGGCCGATAAACCTATGGGGATTTGCACAGTCCGTATTTTTTCGTAACTTTGCATCCCCAATCCGGTGAGTTGTCCGAGTGGTTGAAGGAGCCTGCCTCGAAAACAGGTGTACGTGTGAGCGTACCGGGGGTTCGAATCCCTCACTCACCGCA
>CACYHZ010000070.1 GCA_902774345.1 uncultured Bacteroidia bacterium
CCCTCGGCCGCATCGGCCAGTTCCTGCTCGCGGTTGCTCACAAGGGCCAATGCATACCCCATCCGCGCGAGCTGTCGCGCGAACTCGAGGCCGATTCCGGAGCTCGCTCCGGTGACGAGGGCGGTCTTCTGGAGGTCAGGCATTCGTCAGGAAGGTTGTCATCACAAATATATAAAAAATGCAAGAAATGTTACAAGGAAACATTCGATGCATCATCCGCAACATATGTTGCATCCCGTTCGCCCGCGTAAATCTATCTTTGCGGCAAACCGCATGGCACCTACAAATCAACCAATAAACTTATGCATCATTTAAAAACGATTTTCGCAAGCTTCCTTCTGCTCGCCGGCTTCACGGCCTTCGCCCAGCAGATCGAAGTGACCGGCGTCGTGACTTCCGGAGCCGACGGCTACGGAGTCATCGGGGCCGCCGTCATGGAGAAAGGAACGACGAATGGCGTGACGACCGATTTTGACGGGAATTTCACCATCCGCGTCAATGAGGGGGCCATTCTGGTTTTCTCCTCCATCGGCTACACCACCTTGGAACTCCCTGCCACTGAAAATATGTCGGTGGTCATGCAGGAGGACGCCCAGCTTCTGGACGAGGTGGTTGTCACCGGTTACACGGTCCAGCGTAAGGCCGACCTCACCGGCGCCATCTCCACCGTCAACACCGACGATCTCGCCAAGCAGAACGAGAACAACCCCGTCAAGGCGCTGCAGGGCCGCGTTCCGGGCATGAACATCTCGGCGGACGGTTCTCCGTCCGGCAGTGCTACGGTCCGCATACGCGGTATCGGTACCCTGAACGACAACGATCCGCTCTACATCATCGACGGCGTCCCGACCAAGGCCGGCATGCATGAACTCAACGGAAACGACATCGAGTCCATCCAGGTCCTGAAAGACGCCGCCTCGGCCTCCATCTACGGAAGCCGTGCGGCCAACGGCGTCATCATCATTACGACCAAAGGCGGCAAGGAGGGGAAAGTGAGAGTCGATTTCGACGCCAGCGTGGCCGCCCAGACCTACGTGAACCGGATGCAGGTGCTCAATGCCAAGGAATTCGGCCAGGTGATGTGGCAGGGCTATGTGAACGACGGCCTGAACCCCAACATGAATGCCCTCGGGTACATCTATGACTGGGGCTATGACGCCAATGGCATCCCCGCCCTGAACGGGATCCGCATGAACAAGTACCTGGACGCGGCCGGCACCACACCCGCCAGCGACACCGACTGGTTCCGCGAGACCACCCGGACAGGCATTATCCAGCAGTACAACCTTTCGCTCAGCAACGGCACGGAGCGCGGCAATTCGTTCTTCTCCCTGGGCTATTACAAGAATGACGGTATCATCAAGCATTCGGACTTCTCCCGTCTTTCCGCCCGTATCAACACGGATTACAAGCTCCTCAAGATCGGGGACAAGAACATCCTCACCATCGGCGAGCACTTCACCCTGAACCGCACCAGCGAGGTGCAGGCACCCGGCGGATTCCTGGAGAATGTGCTCCAGTTCAACCCGTCCATTCCCGTCTATACCACCGAGGGTGAATTCGCCGGTCCCGTTGGCGGCTATGCCGACCGCGAGAACCCGCTCGCCCGCCTGACCCGCAATGCGGACAACCGCTATTACTACTGGAGAATGTTCGGTGACGCCTATCTGAACATCAACCCGATGAAGGGCCTGAATCTCAAGACGACCTTCGGCCTGGACTATTCCCAGAAGGAGCAGCGCATCTTCACCTATCCGGTGACGGAAGGTACGGTGGCCAATGCGACCAACGCCGTGGAGGCCAAGCAGGAGCACTGGCTCAAGTGGATGTGGAACGCGATCGCGACCTACAACTTTGAAGCGGGCAACCATCGCGGAGATGTGCTCCTGGGTACGGAAATCAACCGGGAGGACGACACCTGGTTCAGCGGGAAGGCGTATGATTTCGCCGTCCTGAATCCGGATTACATGTGGCCCAGCGCCGCCGTGGGCGAGGCTGAGGCGTATGGCGGCGGCGGTGGCTACACCCTGGTCTCCTATTTCGGAAAGGTGAACTACAACTATGCCGACCGGTATCTGGCCAGCGTCACCCTCCGTTACGACGGTTCCAGCCGGTTCGGCCGCAACAACCGTTTCGGTATGTTCCCGTCCGTGAGCCTGGGCTGGAGACTGGACAAGGAGAAGTTCCTGGAGGATGCCATGTGGCTGGAGAACCTGAAAATCAGGGCCAGCTGGGGACAGACCGGTAACCAGGAGATTTCCAACATCGCCCGCTACACCATCTATGAGAGCAATTACGGTGAGGCCGGTTTCGGTGGGCAGAGCTACGGAACGAGCTACGACATCGCCGGTACCAACGGCGGCCAGACGCTCGCCAGCGGCTTCAAGCGCAACCAGCTCGGAAATGACGACCTGAAATGGGAAACCACGACCCAGACCAACCTGGGCCTGGATTTCGCCCTGTTCAAGAGCGCCCTCTACGGATCGTTCGAGGCCTACTACAAGAAGACCACGGACATCCTGGTGTACATGCCGGGCATCGGTGTGATGGGTGAGGGCTCCTCCCAGTGGATCAACGCCGGCGAGATGCAGAACCGGGGTCTGGAATTCAACTTCGGATACCGCGGGGAAGCCGGCGACTTCCAGTATGACTTCTCCGGAAACATCAGCACCTATGACAACAGGGTGACCAAACTTCCCGATACGATCGCGGCCAACGGTACCTTCGGCGGGAATGGCGTCGAAAGCGTCGTGGGCCATCCCATGGGCGCCCAGGTGGGCTATGTCTATGACGGAATCTTCAAGAGCCAGGACGAGATCGACAACCACGCCACGCAGGGCGGCGCCGGACTGGGCCGCATCCGCTGGAAGGATCTCAACGGGGACGGGGTCATCAACGAAAAGGACCAGAAGTGGATCTACTCTCCGGTTCCGGATTTCACCTGGGGCCTGAATATCTACCTGCAGTACAAGAACGTGGATCTCACAATGTTCTGGCAGGGCGTCCAGGGAGTGGACGTGATCAGCGACCTCAAGCGGGAAACCGACCTGTGGAGCGGTCTGAACATCTCCAACCTGAACAAGGGACGCCGCATGCTGGACGCCTGGAGCCCGGTGAACATGGATTCCAACATTCCTGCCGTGAGCATCATGGACAACAACAATGAGAAGCGCGTGTCCAGCTATTTCGTGGAGAACGGCTCCTTTGCCAAGCTCCGTACCATCCAGCTCGGCTACAACGTCCCCAAGAGTCTGTGCGAGAAACTGCACCTGGCCCGTCTGAGAGCCTATGTGTCCGCGCAGAACCTGCTGACCATCAAGAGCTGCGGCTTCACGGGCGTGGATCCCGAGAATGCCAACTTCGGTTATCCGATCCCGGTGAATGCCACCCTCGGTGTGAACGTATCCTTCTAAACCATGACAATCATGAAAAAGCTTATTTCCCTTCTCTATATGATCCCGGTCCTCGGCGTCCTCACCGCCTGCAGCGACCTGCTGGGAGAACAGGTTCCGCAGGGTACGCTCAGCGACGAGCAGGTGAAGGATCCCGCCAACGCGGAGGCCATGGTGGTGTCGGCCTATGCCATCTTCACTACGGCCGAAGACATCAACTCTTCCTTCTCCATGTGGAATTTCGACGTGCGCTCCGATGACGCTTACAAGGGCGGCAACGGTACTTCCGACGGTGACGTGTTCCACCAGCTGGAAATCCAGCAGGGTGTCCTCACGACCAACTGGAACCTCAATGATATCTGGGTGCGCCTGTACAACAGCCTGTCCCGTGTCAACAGCGCCATCGCCCTCCTGAACGAGTGCGACGAGAGCTATGCCATGAAGGAGCAGCGCCTCGCCGAGATGAAGTTTCTCCGGGCATACGGCCACTTCCTCCTGAAGCGCCTGTTCAAGAACATCCCGTTCGTGAACCGGCACGACCTGACCTATGCCGAGTACAATGAACTCTCCAATACCGCCTATTCCAATGACGAGGGATGGCAGGTCATCATCGACGACCTGATGGAAGCCTACAACACCCTTCCTGCGGTCCAGGCCGACAAGGGCCGTCCCACCAAGGCCGCTGCCGCCGCCTTCCTCGCCAAGGTCTATCTGTACAAGGCCTACCGCCAGGACGATCCGAAGAGCAACCAGGTCAGTTCCGTCAATGACGGGGACCTCCGCAAAGTCATCGAGTTCACCGAACCCGCCCTCTATGCCGGCTATGGCCTGGAGGCGGACATCCACAACAACTTCCGTCCGGAGGAGATGTACGAGAACGGCAAGGAAAGCCTCTGGGCCATCCAGTATTCCCGTAACGACGGATCTACCTACGGCAACCTGAACTGGAGCTACGGCCTGATCGGCCCCAGCATCGACAACGTGACCGACGGAGCCTGCGACTTCTACAAGCCCAGCCAGAACCTGGTGAACGCCTTCCGCACCGGTGCCGACGGCCTGCCCCTCCCGGACAGTTTCAACGAGAAGGATTATGACAAGGGGGTGGACAATGCCGACCCGCGCCTGTTCCTGACCGTAGGCATGCCCGGCCTTCCTTACCTGTTCAACAAGAACTTCATCCAGGACGAGAGCAAGCAGTGGAGCCGTGGCAACGGACTGTACGGCTACTATATCAGCCTGAAACAGAACGTGGATCCCGCCCTGGTGGGTGAATACCTCATCAAGGGTTCCTATTGGGCATCCCCGATGAACCGCATCGTCTTCCGTTATGCCGATGTCCTGCTGGAGCGGGCCGAAGCTTATGCCCAGCTGGGTGACAGCGGAAAGGCCATCGACCTGGTGAACCAGATCCGTGCCCGCGCCGCTTCTTCCACGCAGATGTTTGCAGACTATCCCACCCGCTACGGTGTCAAGATCTACATAACCCAGTACAAGGGCAGCTACGACAAGGCTGCTGCGCTGAAGATCGTCAAGATGGAACGTCGCCTGGAGATGGGCATGGAGTGCGAGCGTTTCTTCGACCTGGTACGATGGGGCGAAGCCGCCCAGGTGCTGAACAAGTACTACGCCGAGGAGATTGACAACTGCTCCATCTACCGCGAGGCCCGTTTCACGGCCGACAAGGATGAGTATCTGCCCATTCCCGCCTCTCAGATCGCCGCTTCCAACGGCCATTACACGCAGAACATCGGTAACTGGTGATAATCAATAGAGTATGAAAACAAAACTTTTCTATATCGCGGCCGCCCTGCTGGGCCTCGTGGCCTGCTCCAAGACGACGGTCAGCGACCTGGACCTCAGCGGTGACTGCCTGGTCAGCGCCCTTTCCCTGGACGGATACGAGGGAAACATAGACCTTCCGAGCCGCAGCATCGTGGTACGGCTCCCGGAAGTGTACGCAACCTCCGGAATGGA
>CACYHZ010000071.1 GCA_902774345.1 uncultured Bacteroidia bacterium
TTCCTCCCTCCATTCTTACTTTCACTACCTCCATTTCCGGAGCCTCATAGTTTAGTTTTTTGTTCATATGCTTTATCTTTTATCGTTTCTATCTCGGCCCTTTGGGGGCGGGGCCGCACTTATTCTGAATTCAAAGGGATGGGGCTAGCGGCACAAAACAGGGCGTTTTTGTGGCGCTACCACCCCAAAATTGGCTCAAGGCGCTGAAAAAGTGGCGTTTTTGTGCCGCTACGGCGAAAAATCGGCACAAGCAACGCAAAATGGGCCGAAAATGCGGCGCCAGGCATACCGGTGGTGGCTCTGGTAACGCGCTAAAGCCGTTTTAGCGTGGAGCAAGCGGCACCGCCGGGCCAGCAACAAGGGGCAAGCGCCACCGCCCAACCCGCCAAGCCCAACCCGCCAAGCCCCGCCCGCCACGCCCAACCCGCCAACGCCCCGCCCGGAAAGCCCAACCCGCCAAGCCCCGCCCGGAAAGCCCAACCCGCCAAGCCCCGCCCGGAAAGCCCACCCAAGCCCCCATCGCCCACAAAAAATTTCATTACCTTTGTACAAACACATCGAACCATGAGACAAGAATTGTTAGATTTATCGGCCCAGTACCTGCAGGCGGGGGAGGCCATCCATGATGCCGTGCGGGAGATTATCAAAGGTGCGGGCGGGTTTGTGAATGCGTCGAACAACCGACAGGAGAAGGCGGACATCAAGGCCTTGGTTTTCAACAGCAAGACGGGCTACTCCGAATCGTTCCCCATCCGTGCGCTGCGGGTGAATGAGAAGGGGGAGGTGGAGGTGTTCGTGGGCAATTTCGGCACCATTTACACGGACAAGTTCCTGCGCGGGAAAGCTTCCGAGGATCGCTGGCAAGCGCTGAAGGGATCCAACATCCTTTTTTACCAAACCATCCTTTCCATCGCGAAGAATATCGACCTGTATTTGGAGTCAAATCCCTCCAATTGACCAAATTTTGTGAATTTGCAACATATTTTGTAACTTTGGCAATAGCCCCTTTGAACCAAAAGCAAAGTTATGGAATCCGAATCCTTGCAAACCATTGACATCCCGCGCATCCTGGCGCTGGCGCCCATTGTGGATGAGTATGCCCTGGGGGATGACTTTGTCATGGGGATTGTGAATGGCAAGGATGTGGAGAAGAGTCAGGCGGTGCTGTCCATGCTCCAATACCCTGTCCGTTTCGATGGGTATATGATCTTTTTCGTCCGGAGTGGCCATTTCACGGTTGATCTGAACCTGAGCACCTACGAAATCCGGGAGAATTCGCTGCTGGTGAACGTTCCGGGCAATATCATCAAACTCTCGTCCTACAACGAGGAGCGCATCGGGGATGCTGAACTGATCTTCATCTTTGCATCCCGCAATTTTATGACTCGGATCCATTTCGACTTCAACAACGTATTCCAGGAAAGCATCCGCCTGTGGAACAATCCCTGCATTGCGCTTGAGGGAGAGGACCTGTCCCTGGCCGAAAGTTATTTCCACCTGGGCCGGGACATCCTTCAGTCATCCCGTCAGAATAAACGGGAGATGATTTCCGCCTTGCTTACCTCCTTCACCTACGCGGCCGTAGATATGTGGAACCGGCACCTGGCCCAGGCCAGCGAGCCCGTTACCCGCTCATCGGCCCGGATCAACCAGATTTTCCATCGCTTCCTCGCCCTGGTTACCGAACACCACTGCGCGCAGCGGGGAATGTCCTTCTATGCCGAAAAACTCTGCCTCACGCCCAAATACCTGTCCAAGCTGGTGAAACAGGCCAGCGGCCGGAGCGCGCCCGATTGGATTGACTCCTTTGTGATCCTGGAAGCCAAGAACATGCTCAAATATTCGGACAAAAGCATCAAGGAAATCGTCTATTATCTGCATTTCCCCAACCAGTCCGTGTTCTACAAATTCTTCAAGGCGCATACGGGGATGACGCCTACCGAGTATCGAAAAGGATAAACATAAGCTATGAGAAAGCATTGGATAGATAATTTGCGCTGGATTACGGTACTCCTGGTGCTGTTTTATCATGTTATCTATTTCTACAACAACAAAGGCGTCTTTGGCGGCATCGGCGGTTTTGGCGACGGTCCGCAGTACCAGGACGTGGTGATGTACATCCTGTACCCCTGGTTCATGCCCCTGCTGTTCCTGCTGGCAGGCATCAGCGCGCGCTATGCGCTGGAAAAGCATCCCGCCCGCGACTGGTTCAAGGCCCGCACCCGGAAGCTGCTGGTTCCCAGTACCATCGGCCTTTTTGTCTTTCACTGGATGACGGGCTATTTCAATACCGCCGTGGGCAGAGGACTGGGCGTTTTCGACTCCCTGCCCGGGGTGGCTAAATACCTGCTTATGGCCGTCAGCGGAACGGGCCCTCTCTGGTTCGTGCAGGTGCTGTGGCTGCTGTGCCTGGTCCTGTTGCTGGTGCGAAAACTGGATAAGAACGACCGGCTGTGGACCCGCTGCGGGGAGCTCGGGATTGTGCCCATTATTCTCATGGGTGTCCTGTTCTGGGTAGGGGAGCATACCCTGGTCCAGCATCCGCGTCCGGAAAGCCTGGATGGCCTCTGGAACTTGTACAAGCCCGTTTTCTATCTGATTCCTTTCCTGATGGGCTACTTTGTGTTCTCACACGATGCCGTTCAGGAGAAAGTGACGGCGGCCTGGAAAGTGCTCATGGGCTGCGCCGTTGTGGCCGGTGGCATCCTTATCTTTACCACCTTCGGCCAGGACAATACCACGCCGCAGTATCTGGGAAGTCCGCTGAACTGCCTCTATGGCTGGCTCATGTGCCTGGCCCTGATGGGCTGGTTCAAAGCCTGCTTCGACAGCACTTCTCCCTTCGCCGGCTATATGACCCGCAGCAGCTTCGGCATCTATGTGGTTCACTATCTGATCATTGCCAGTCTGGGCTATATGATGAAGACCTACACGCAGCTTCCGCCCGTAGCGATGTATCTGATTCTTACGGTGGCTGTTTTCACTCTGTCCCCGCTGCTGTACGAGGTCCTTCACCGCATCCCCTTTATTCGCTGGTGCGTCTTTGGCGAAAACCATTGGAAATAGTTGGCAGAGTCGGCGTAAAATTGTAATTTTGCGCTATGATGAAAGCACATAACATTCTGGAAACCATAGGGAATACGCCCCTCGTGCGCCTCGCCAGCTTCTGCCCGGGACCCGATGTCAACGTCTATGCCAAGCTGGAGGGCACCAACCCTTCCGGCAGCATCAAGGACCGTCCGGCCTTACGGATGATTGAAGGGGCCGAAGCCAACGGCAAACTCAAGCCCGGCAAGACCATCGTGGAGGCATCGTCCGGTAATATGGGCATCAGCCTGGCCATGATTGGGGCCGTGAAGGGCTACAAGGTGCGTATCTTCATGAGCGAAGCCGTGTCGGTGGAACGGCAGAAAATCCTGGCTGCCTATGGGGCCGAAATGGTGCTGACGCCTGCCGCCGAGGGCACTGACGGGGCCATCCGCCGCGCCCGGGCCCTGGTTGCCTCCGCTCCGGAGCAGTATTTCATGCCGGACCAGTTCTCCAACGAGGGGAATTATATGGCCCACTTCTTCTCCACCGCTTCCGAAATCCTGCAGCAGACCTTGGGAAAGGTCGATTATGTGGTCTCCGCCATCGGCACCTCCGGTACGCTGATGGGACTGGCCCGCTATCTGAAGGCGGCCAATCCCAACGTGAAGGTGGTGTGCGCCCAGCCCACCCGCGGCCATTACATCCAGGGGCTGAAGAACCTGGAGGAGGCCATCGTCCCGTCCATCTATAATCCGGAACTGATTGATGTCCAGGAGATGATCGAGACGGAAGAGGCCTTCGGGATGGCCCGGCGCATCATCCGGGAGGAAGGCATCTTCGTGGGGATGAGCAGCGGCGCGGCTATGGTTGCCGCCGACCGCGTGGCCCGGAGGATCGAGCAGGGCAATATCGTCGTTATTTTCCCGGATCGGGGCGAAAAATACATCTCCACCACCCTTTTTGATTTTTAAGCTGGTCTTTGCGTGCGATGACCTGGTTCTCTGCGTACACGGCCACGCTGGCCAGGACGTAGTAGATGACCGTCTGCAGGGTCATGGCCCAAAGTTCCGGGGCGATGGCCGCCAGGCTTCCGCTGTTACAGAGGGTCATATAGGCCCGGCAGCCGAAGGTGGTGGGGAACACGTAGGATAGCAGGCGCCACACCCACGGCATGTTGGCGGTAGGCCAGGTGAAACCGGTCAGGAACACCGCGATGGGCGATACGAACAGCAGCAGCACCAGCACTGTCTCACGCTTGGTGATACCGGAGGACCAGGTGAAGCTGAACAGGATGATATCGGCCACGAAAAAGCCCAGCAGCACCAGGATGCTCCACCAGGAGGCATGCACCGGCATGTGGAAGAGCCAGGGGACCAGGATGGCCCCGTACACGCCCAGGAACATGAAAATGAGGTAGTACGCCGCCCCGCGTCCCAGGATGATGCGCCCGACACCGTGACCGCTCAGATTCTTCGTGAGCCGGGCAAAGCTGCGCCCTTCTTCCCGGAGGGTGCCGGCCAGGGTGCTGGAACCGTAGAACATCACCTGCTGCAGAATCATCATCAGGGCCATGTAGATGAAGAACATGGTGAAGGAGATGTTCGGGTTGTACAGGCGCATGTCATCGTACTGGACGGGCTCGATCAGCTGGGTGGCATCCTGTCCCGTGAAGCCGGCGGCGGCGTAATGCTCGGTCTGGATGCTGTGTACTTCGTCCAGCATCACCAGGTTGGTGCCGATGGTTAAGTTCTTGTAATACAGGAAGGTGGACATATCGGCATAGGTGCTCAGGGTGGCTTGTTCCCGAAGGGCCAGCCGGCGGTCGAAGTCCGAAGGGATATAGACGACCCCGTGCACTTTCTGCCGGGCCATCAGCTCCGAGGCTTCGGCCAGGGAAACGCAGTCATAGGCCACGGCGCATTCCCGGGTGGCGTCCAGTTTCTGGATATAGCGGCGGCTGTAGGTCCCCTGCGACAGGTCCACCACGGCTACGGGCATCTCGTCCACCACGCCGTCGTGATAGATCCAGTTGTACAGCAGGGGGTACACCAGGCCGGCGAAGCAGAAGATAATCATGACGCCGCTGTCGTGAACCACCAGCCGGAGTTCGTTCAGGAAGATGTTCCACGTGTCATGGAACCATTTGGCGAAGTATTTCATCAGTTCTTGGGGTAATTTTGATACCGGTAGGCCTTATACAGGCGTTTGGGCAGCAAATAGGGAAGGAGCAGGAAGGCCACCAGGGCGCAGAGGTAGGGCCACCAGAGGGCGAAACCGCTTCCGTAGATTACCTC
>CACYHZ010000072.1 GCA_902774345.1 uncultured Bacteroidia bacterium
ATCGCCTCCTATGCGGCGGCGGGCCTGCAGAATGTGATTACCGGCGTGCTGATGGATACGGGTGCCGATGCCACCACGCATGACTTTACCTACGTAAGCGTGTTCTGGCTGGGCGCCGCCATCATCTCCTTCCTGTTGCCCATCCTTAACTGGAAGCGCAAGCAGCAGACGATAGCATAGCTGCGCCCTTAAGCGAGGGTAATAAGATTACCAGATATAGGTCCTGCGTTCCTTGGGGAGATAGAGATTACAATTGCGGTCTACGCCATACAGCCCGTACCAGAGGTCCGTGTTCATCACCACGCCATTTATGCGATGGCGGGCCGGGGAATGGACATCCTGCTTGGGGAAGGTGGCAAGTTTTGCATCGCTGTATGGACATCCTGCTTGGGGAAGGTGGCAAGTTTTGCATCGCTGTACTGTATGCACCAGCAGTGTGCATAACTTTCATAAAACTTCCGGAGCTGGTTGTCGTAGGTCTCTCCCGTATAGCCTTCGGCCTTCAGGCGGGCCTTGTAGGCGTCCCGGCAGGTGAGGAATCCGCCCAGGTCGGCAATGTTCTCGCCTTGCGTGAGGTCCCCGTCTCCGTACACGAGGGGGACGCGTTCCGGGTCTATTTCCATATGGCTGTAGCATTCCACAATCTTGTCCCGGCGGTCCTCGAAAGCCATCTTGTCGGCCACCGTCCACCAGTTGCGCTTGTTCCCCCATTTATCGTACTGGGAACCGGAGTTGTCAAAGCCATGCGTGAATTCGTGGCCGATGCTCACGAAGGCGGCGTATTCATAGGCAGCGCTCACGTTTTCCGGCATAAAGGGGGGCATCAGCAGGGCCGGATAAATGAAGACGGCGTTCACCTGCGGGCTGTACATGGCATTTACCAGCGTAAGGTCCGAAGGAGTAAGGCTGGTGGAACTGCCCGGCAGCATGGTGGTGATTTGGTAGCTGAAATAATCCTTCCCACCCAGCAGATGTCCCTTCATAAGGGCCGTCCCGCGGTTGCAGCGATGCACCGCCTCGGCCAGCGTGGTGCAGCCGGAGAGGGCGGGTACCCCGTCCGTGTACCACTGGTCGGGATAGGCTACATACAACTGATAGTTGTCCAGCTTGTCCAGCGCGTTGTTTTTTGTGGTTTCGCTCATCCACTCCACGGCCTGGATACGCTTGCGCAGTGAAGCCTGAACTTCCTTGGTGATGCCTACGTATTTTTCCTTGAAGGCCGCATCCATGAACTGCTGCTGGAAGTGATAGGACAGGGTATAGTTGACGGATGCGCGGGCGTTCCCCCGAGCCTGGTCCGTGAGCTGGGCCTCCGAAAACGGATCGTAATAGGCCCAGGCCTTGTCAATCAAGGCCCAGAGCTCTTCCAGCGAACGGTCTTCCATCTTCTTCCAGACCGTATCCCATGCGGGATCCGTTGCAAAGAGGGCGGGGTCCAGTCCCATCCCCTTGATGATGAGGTTGAGGGCCGAATTATCCTCGCCGGCCCTGGTGGCTGTGAGAGGGACAAACTGGGCCGGGTCCCATTCCGTGGGAAGGGGAATGTCCGATGGATCCAGGTAGGGCACGATGACACCCATCATCCGGCCTTCTTTCCATAGCATGCTGAATGTGGGAACCAGCAGGCTGGGCCACATGGAAATGCCGTCGGCCATCAGTTTGCCCATGGTAAGGAAGGCCTCCTCCTTGGAGGCGGGCTTGGGGAAACGCGCCTTCTGGGCGTCCAGGTAAGACTTGGATGCCTCCGGATTACCGGATTCGGCTTCCATCAGTTCAAAGAATCGGCCGATATCCGGAACGCCGGCGCGAAGCTGCTCCAGGCGCTTTTCCATGGCGGGTTCCTGATTATAAAGGCCGCCTACCGACTTGGCGGCCGGGATGGCCGTATTTTTGAGCCAGGTGCCGTTGCAATAGTCGAAGAAACTGTCTCCGGGCTTTACGGAAAGGTCCTTATTGGCTTCTATCTCCTGCGGGAGCGGCAGGGGGTCCGTGGTGGAAACGGGCTCCTTGGTGCAGGCTATGAGTACAAGGGCGGCAAAGCAGCTTGCCTGGATTTTGCGAAGAATCATATCAAAACATCAAGAATTTATAGCGCCTCCAGTACGAATACGGCACTGGAGTTGGAGCCGAGCAGTGCGGGGTTGAAGCCGCCTTCCGAGAGGAAAGCCCCGGTGAAAGCTTTGCCGTTACCCCACCAGCAGGACTCGTCCACATTCTGCTCCGTAACTTTGTAGCTGAGTGCTGGGTCCAGGCCCTGCAGACGGAAGGTCTTCGTGCCCACGGAGCGGTTCACCTGGCGCAAGCAGTAGCAGAATACTACGGCGCGGCGCTTGTCCTCCGAGACGTACATCAGCGCATAGTAATCGCCGTCGTAGGGCGATGCCAGGCGGTACAGGTCTCCGCCGAAGACAAGGTCCCGGTAGCCCTTGTAGGATTCGATGCACCTGGATGCCAGGGCGCGCTCTTCGCCCGAAAGGGTCTTCGGCTGAAGCTCCATCCCCAGGCGTCCGGCCGAAGCGATGTCGAAGCGGAACTTGAGCGGCGTAATGTTGCCGGTCTGGTGGTTGGGAACGGTGGAAACGTGCGACCCCATGGCGCAGGCGGGGAAAATGAGCGACGTTCCCCACTGGATGCGGGTGCGGGAAATGGCGTCCGTGTTGTCGCTGGTCCAGAATTCATTGAACCAGCGCAGGGCGCCGTAGTCCACGCGCGCACCACCGGCCGAGCAGCATTGGACGATGAGCTTGGGGTACTTCTCCCTCATGCGTCGGCACACGTTGTACAGGCCCTGGGTGTATTCGACGAAGAAGCGGTCCTGTTCCTCCCCAAGGTACGGGCTGCCGAAGGACATCACAGCGCGGTTGCAGTCCCATTTTACATAGTCGATGCCAGGGGACAGCGAAACCGTCCGGTCGATGGCGTCGTATACGAAGTCCTGTACGGCGGGATTGCTCAGGTCCAGTATCCACTGGTTGCGGTCCTGGTAAATTTCGCGCCCAGGGCTCTGGACAATCCATTCGGGATGTTTCTTCGCCAGGTTGGAAGCGGGATTGGCCATTTCCGGCTCGATCCAGATGCCGAACTTGATGCCCTTGGAATGGGCGTAGGAGGCCACGTAGTCTATTCCTTCCGGAATCTTGTTCGTGTTGGGCTCCCAGTCCCCGAGGCCGGCCGCGTCCGAATTGCGGGGGTAGTCCATGCCGAACCAGCCGTCGTCCAGGACGAACAGCTCCAGGCCCATGGCGGCGGCATCGTCAATCATCCCCAGGATGGTAGGGGTTTTGAAGTCGAAATAGGCGCCTTCCCAGCTGTTCAGCAGCGTCGGATTCACCAGCCCGCCGTTCCACATGGCGTATTTCCGCGCCCAGCGGTGCAGGTTCCGGGAGGCTCCTCCGGCTCCGTCGGCACTCCAGGTGTAGATCATCTCCGGCGTGGTGAAGCTTTTTCCAGCGCCCAGCGGATAGGCCGATGCGAAGGGATTGATGCCGGCCACGATGTTGAGCCGGTCTCCCCGGTCGATGTCGAAGCTGATGCGGTAATTGCCGCTCCAGGCCAGTGCACCGGCGATCGTGGGGCCGTCGGTCTCGCTGTAATGGGGGGCGAGGGACAGCACGAAGGAGGGGTTCTGCACATGCGTATTCTTCACGCCGCGGCGGCTCTCGATCACTTTGGTGCCGTGGGTCAGGAGCTCGCGTTCCATCTGCATCTCCGTCGCCCAATCCCCGTGGAAGTGCGTCAGAAGGTAATCGTCGGCCTTCAGGGTAAGGGAGGACGATGCGAAGTTCAGGAGCTTCACTTCCTTCTTCCCCGTGTTGCGGATGACGCTGTGTGACAGGATTACGTTCTCTTTCTGATAGGCGTCGTACACCAGATCCACCTCCAGGGCGGTAAAAAAGTCCTTCAGATGAACGGTTGTGGTGACGATGTCCTGCCGGCTTTCGGTTTCATGCGACACATAGTAAAGCTCCGTGTTGTGGGTGCCGTCGGCATACAGCACGTGCAGGGCCTCCTGGCCGAAGAAGCGCCCGCCGGTGGCAGAATACGCATCCGGAGCGTGATAGGCCCCGGCATCGTAGTCTGTGAACTGTGCCGGATCGCCCACCGGCGCCCCGTAGTGGACGGTGCGGACTTCACCTCTGGAATCCACCTGCAGCAGCAGTTGGGTATTCCCTGTAGCGATTTCAATAACGCTGGCCTCAACGAACTTCTTCTCTTTTCTGGCCTGAGCCGGAAAAACGGCGACAACGATTGCCGCAAATGCAGTCAGAAATGCCTTCATAAAACCTGTTCCTATCTCTAACAAAGATAGTACATGTTTCGATAAAGCGCAAATACGATGGCTATAACTTTAGAAAGCGTATATGACGATGTAGAACAGCATCACGCCGGTGCAGATCAGTTTGATGCCGCTGCCGGCCAGAAAGCCCATGAATGCCCCGAAGGCCGATTTCAGCGATGCGCCGGCGTCCTTGCCCGCGAAGAGGAATTCGGCCACAAAAGCGCCCAGCAGGGAGCCCAGGATCATGCCGACCGGCGGGTAGATCATGCCGATGAACAGCCCCGCGATGGCGCCCCAGCCGCCATACTTGCTCCCGCCCGTGAGTTTGGTAAAGTATGCCGGCACGACGTAATCCAGGATGCTGATGACAATCACGATTCCCAGCCATACCAGCAGGAAGGTCGTGGACATGGGTTCTCCCGCGGCATTGGTGCCGGATCCCCAGATATAGATTACAAGCATGCCCAGCCAGCTGAGCGGCGGCCCGGGCAGGCCGGGGGCCACGCTGCCAATGATTCCGATAATGCCAAGAAGGATGGCGGCAATTGCAATAAAGGTTTCCATAATGACAAATATAGTGAATTCGCAGAAAAATTTTCACTTTTTTTAAAATATCGCTTGCGATATAAAAATAAAGTCGTATATTTGCATCGTGAACGATATAAATAACAACTAAATATTCAAACATCATGGATTTTACCAACACCATTCAGATCGCTCAGATGATTGTCAACGAACTCGCCGGCAGCGCTTTCGTACACAAGATGCAGGGACAGATCTTCAAGAGCCAGGGCTTCACCAAACTTGGCGAAAAGTACATCAGCCACTATACCGAGGAAATGGGCTGGGTGGAAAAATACACCGACCGCCTTCTGGACCTCGGCGTCGTCCCGGAAGTAAAGGTCAGCAGCGAAGCTAAGCTGATTGAAGATCCCAAAGCCTACATCGAGGCGGATCACAAGCTGCAGAAGGAAGGTGTGGAGACACTCTACAAAGCCATGCCCGCCCTTGTCGGAGACCCTACCACCTACGATCTTACCAAGGCCTACCTCCTGGACGAGGAAGAGGACCAGTACTGGGACGAGGAGCAGCTGGACCTCATTGAAAAGATCGGTTATCAGAATTGGCTCGTAAAGCAGTTGTAATATGGC
>CACYHZ010000073.1 GCA_902774345.1 uncultured Bacteroidia bacterium
GATTCGGGTTCAGTGCCCAGTTTCAGGATCATCTCGATGACTTCCTCCGTGCCGCTCACCACCGCCCAGTTGTTATTCTCGGGGGCCTTCCGGTAAAAGAGATTGAACACGGCCACCTGGCCCTGTTTACCACAGTCCAGATAGGACTTTCCCATCGTGTACTGGTACTTGTCCGATACGTAGGCAGGATTGATCGTTTCCATAAATTTAGTTGGTAAAATGCATTTCGTCCAGCAGATAGCCGGCACCGCCCACCTTCTCCACCACGAACAGCAGGTAGCGGATGTCCAGCGAAATATTGCGGCACACCTCAGGGTCGAAGACAATGTCGCTCATCGTCCCTTCCCATACCCGGTCGAAGTTGATGCCGATCAGTTGTCCCCTGGCATTGAGCACGGGACTGCCGGAATTGCCTCCGGTGGTATGGTTGGTGGCCAGGAAGCAGACGGGCTGGTCCTCATACCCGCCCTGGGCATAGAGGTCCCGCAGCACCTGGGGAATGTTATAGTCGAAAATGTCCGGATTGTCCTTTTCCATAATCCCCCGGAGAGTGGATACCGGCTGATAATAGACGGCATCGCAGGGCCTATAACCTTCCACATGGCCATAGGCGATACGGAGGGTCAGGTTGGCGTCCGGATAGAATGCCTTGTCCGGTTCAAAATCCATCTGGCCCTGCATATAATCATGGTACAGGCCCTCGATTTCGTCGTCCAGGGACGAGAGCACCGGATAGATATCCCGGCTGAAGCACTGGATATAGGCATCATAGAACTGGTAGGCCGGGTCCTGCTGAAGTTGTTCCAGGCTTTCGAGCGCAGCCACCCGCGCGGGATCCGTCAGGCAGCTGTTCGCATACAGCCACTCGCGCCAGGCATGCACGCTGCCGTGTTGGACCAGTTGCTCCTTGAAGAAAGCCGGCTGGAAGGTGTCCGGGACCTCGTCGAAAAAGGCCGTCAGCATGGCCTCGAAAATCTCTTCGTCAATGGGCTGGTAGTAATCCTTGAAGAAGGCTTCAGCCACCGCTTCCCGCTTGTCGAGATTCCGGCTCAGGCGGCCGGCAAAGGCGGGCAGTTCCACCGAATTGACGGTCTCCAGGAAGTATTCATAGGTCCGCTGATAAGGCACCCAAGCAGCGTACAGGGTCGCCAGACGCTCCGTCAGGCCCTCGTAGCGGGTTCCCTGGGCCCACTCCGCAAAGCGGGCTTCATAGGCCTGTTTCCGTGCCACGGTCTGCATCTTGACGATGCCCTTGGCTTCGCCCTGCCATTTCTTCCAGGCGTTGGCCACGGAGGCGTATTTGGACGAATACTGGATCCGGACCGCCTGGTTACCGGTCATATACTTTTTCATAATGCCCAGGCGCTGGTCCCGCAGGGCAATCCGCTCAGGATCGGACACCGTCGCCACATAATCGACTTCGGCCGAATGGATATATTCCCGGGTGCTTCCGGGGCAACCATAGACGAAGGTAAAATCGCCTTCCTGCACTCCTGCGCGGGAGATTTCAAAACTCTTCTTGGGCCGATAGGGCACGTTCTCCGGGCTGTAATCGGCCGGCGTCCCATCCGGGGCGGCATAGATCCGGAAGATGGAAAAATCCCCGGTATGGCGGGGCCACATCCAGTTGTCGGTTTCACCGCCGAACTTGCCGATGGAAGAGGGCGGAGCCCCCACCAGTCGGACATCCCGGAACTGCCGGAAAACATACAGGAAGTACTGGTTCCCGTAATACAGGGCGCTCACCTGCGCCACCAGGCCCTGCGCGGGATCTTCCGCCTGCTGGCGGATGGCGTCACAGCGCTGACTGATCAAGGAGGCCTTCTCTTCCTCCGAAAGGGCGTCCGTGATGCCTTCCAGCACGGCTTCGGTCACATTGTCCATCCTTTCCAGGAAACGGACGGTCAGGCCCGGATTGGGCAGTTCCTGCGCCTGGTTCATCGCCCAGAAGCCATCCTTCAGGTAATCGTGTTCCACGGATGAATGGCGCTGGATGTAGCTGTAACCACAATGATGGTTGGTCAGGAGCAAGCCCTGGTCCGATACCACTTCCCCGGTGCAGCCGCCGCCAAACAGGACGATGGCATCTTTCAGGGAGGCGTGGTTCACGCTGTACAGGTCCTCCGCCGTCAGTTGAAGGCCCTTGGCCTGCATGTCGGCAATCCGCTGGGAAATGAGGGCGGGAAGCCACATCCCCTCGTCCGCCCTGGCGGGCAATATGGCGGCTACCATCACCGCCAGCGCTATCAATCGTTTCATAGACAATGAATTCCTTCTTTTTCCATCGCTTCCAAAGCATCCCGGTGCCCCTGGGCATCCACATAGGCGATGCAGTCGGTCAGCACAGTCGGCTTGAAACCGGCCTTCAGCAGGTCCTCGGCCGTGTTGCGTACACAGTATTCCGTCGCGATGCCGCAGATCAGCACGTTCCGGATTTCCATCAGCTCCAGTACCTCGCCCAGGCTTTGGCCGCAGGGATTCTTGCCCTCGAAGCCGCTGTACTGCTCCTTTTCCGGATCCTCACCCTTGCAAAAGCACAGGTCCTCGGCGGCATAGGGAGCCAGGCGTTCGTGAATCTCTGCCCCACGGGTCCCCTGCACGCAATGCGGCGGCCAGGGTCCGCCCTGCTCCACGAAAGAGCAATGGTTGGCCGGATGATGGTCCCGGATAAACAGAATGGGGAAAATACTGCGGATCCCGGAATTGTCCGGATCCGTTCCAGCGGTCAGTTCCTCGATAACACGGAGGGTGCCGGCTACTGCCTGATCGGTTTCCTGGCAGGCCAGGGAGCCGTCGATGAAGTCGTAGAGCATATCCACGACCACCAGGGCACAATCTTTCTTGGGTATGTTTACATTCATAATTCGTCGGGATCGGTGACAGCGCTGCCAGTGCCCATCAGATAGGCTTTCATGAACTCGTTCAAATCTCCGTCCAGCACGCCCTGGGTGTCGGCCGTGCTGTAGCCGGTGCGAAGGTCCTTCACCAGTTTGTACGGATGCAGCACATAGTTGCGGATCTGGGATCCCCATTCGATGCGCTTTTTCTGGCCTTCCAGTTCGGCCTGCTTCTCCTGGCGTTTCTTCAGTTCGATATCGTACAGGCGCGATTTCAAGATCAGGAGGGCGCGCTGGCGGTTGTCCTGCTGGCTGCGGGTTTCGGTGTTTTCCACCATGATACCGGAAGGCAGATGCCGCACGCGGACGCCGGTTTCCACCTTGTTCACGTTCTGGCCGCCGTGGCCGCCGCTGCGGAAGGTATCCCACTCCAGGTCGCCGGGATTGATTTCGATGTTGATGGAATCGTCCACCAGCGGATACACAAACACGCTGGAGAAGGTGGTCTGGCGCTTGCCCTGGGCATTGAAGGGCGAGATGCGCACCAGGCGGTGCACGCCGTTTTCGGCCTTCAGATAGCCGTAGGCGTACTCCCCTTCCACCTCGATGGTGGCACTCTTGATACCGGCTTCTTCGCCTTCCAGAAGGGATGTTACGGTGTATTTGTAGCCGTTTCGCTCGCACCAGCGAAGATACATGCGCATGAGCATGGCGCTCCAGTCATTGGCTTCGGTGCCACCGGCGCCGGAATTGATGGTGAGCACAGCGCCCAGGTTGTCGCCTTCACCGCCCAGCATGTTCTTCAGTTCCAGGGCCTCCACTGCTTCCACCGCATCGGCGTACGCCTGCGCAAGTTCCTTGGTTTCAGGCGTTTCAATGGCTTCTTCTTCACTGCCGCTGATGCTGTCCTTGGCAAAGTCGTACAGCACCTCCAGATCATCGGCCAGCCCCCGGGCCTTCTCATAGCCCGTCACCCAGGCTTTCACGCCGGCAAGCTTTTTCAAGAAAACTTCGGCCGATTTAGGGTCGTTCCAAAAGTCCGGCGCCAGGCTCTCCTGCGTCTTCCGCTCCACTTCTTTCCGTTTGGCCGGGATATCCAGGCACGTTTCCAGCGCCTGCACCCGCTGCTGCAATTCCTTTATCTGGTCCAGTGTGATCATAGTTGCAAATTTACAAAAATTTATCTAAGTTTGTCCTATATGGCACGCATCGGTATTTTCGATTCCGGCAGCGGCGGTCTGTCCGTGTACCGGGAGCTGGAGAAAACGCTTCCCCAGGAACAGTATTTCTATTTTTCGGACAATGCACATTGCCCCTACGGAGAAAAATCACCCCTGTACATCCAGCGCAGGGCCCGTTACATCACGGACTGGGCTTTGGACCACGGGGCCGATGTAATTGTGGTGGCCTGCAACACCGCCACGGCCGCAGCCATCGCCACCCTTCGGGCCGAATACCCCGATGTGCCCTTCGTGGGCATGGAGCCCGCGGTCAAGCCTGCCGCGCTGGGCACCCGGACCGGCGTCATTGGCGTCCTGGCCACCGCCGGTACCCTGAAAGGGTCCAAATACCTGAACACCCGCGGCCTGTACGAGGACGATGTCAAGATTGTAGAGCACGTCGGACAGGGCTTTGTGGAGCTGGTCGAAAACGGCATGCTGGATGGCCCCGAAGCCGAATCTGTGGTCCTGGCTTCCCTGCAGCCCCTGCTGGACGCGGGCGCAGACACTATAGTACTGGGCTGCACCCACTACCCCTTCCTGCAAGGGATCATCGAGCGCCTGGCCGGTCCTTCCGTCAGGGTCATCGACCCCGCACCCGCCGTAGCCCGGCAAACCCTCCGGATCCTGGAAACCGGCGGCATCCCCATCGGCCAGGGTCCCGCCTCCCTGGGCCTGAAATCCTCCGGCCCCATCGAGCCCCTGCTGCGCACGCTCCGGCTTTTCTCTGACAAGACACCCATCCTCTTATGAAGAAATTCCTCCTGATTGTAGTCCTGTCCTGCAGCTGCTTACGGATGCAGGCACAGGTGATTCCCGGCATTGAAGTCCTCCGGGAAAACGGCTTTGAAGAACTCCTGGGAAAACGCGTCGGGCTGGTTACCAACCCCAGCGGCGTGGACCGGCAGCTGCGCTCCACCATCGACATCCTCTTCGATGCTCCGGAAGTGAAGCTCCACCATCGACATCCTCTTCGATGCTCCGGAAGTGAATCTGGTTGCCCTCTACGGTCCCGAACACGGCGTCCGCGGCGACGCCTATGCCGGCGACCATGTGGAAAGCGCCAAGGATGCCAGAACCGGACTTCCGGTCTATTCCCTTTACGGTCCCACCCGGCAGCCCACGCCCGAAATGCTTAAAGGCGTGGACGTTATGGTCTATGACATCCAAGATGTAGGCACCCGCAGCTATACCTTTATCTCCACCCTGGGACTGGTGATGCGCGCATGTGCAGAAGCCGACATCGAAGTGCTGGTGCTGGACCGGCCCAATCCGCTGGGCGGCAACAAGGTGGAA
>CACYHZ010000074.1 GCA_902774345.1 uncultured Bacteroidia bacterium
CGGATTGGCGCGAAGGCCTTCCACGATGGAGGTGACTTCCTTCAGGATGCGGGGCTGCAGATTCTCGGTTCCTTCATAGACGTAGTACTGCTCGCACAGCCGGTCCAGCGCGTCGATGGGCAGGGCCTTCTTTCCGCTTTTAGCTTGCAGGGCGCTCAGGCGGGCCTGCAGGTCCTCGGCCGTGGAGAGCATCCGTTCGTTCTCCTCCTTCTCCAGCAGCAGCATCTTTTCGGTCTGGGACTTCCGTGCCCAGAAATACAGCACCAGGGTGGCCAGGATGGCCGTTATCAGCAGGGCCAGGTTGGACAGGCGGTTGCGCTGCAGTTCCTTATAACGATACGCGCGCGCAAGGGCGGCGGAGTGGCTGTCGTCCAGAAAATAATAGGTGTCATAGAAAGCGACGGCCGATAGATAGTCGTACTGCGCCTGGTCGCGCGGACTTAACGTGTAACGTGCTCCGGTCCAGGCTGTCCAGCTGCGCCAGCGCATCGGCAGGGGAGGTCTCCAGGGTTTTGGAGATGCGCTGCAGGGCGGCCCGCTGCGGGTTACAGGCGCACAGCAGGACCAGGAAAAAAATGAGGACGATTCGCACTTTCATCGTGACAAACATACACAAAAATTCCCGATTTTTGCGTATGTTTGCAGAAGTAAATTGTTTCTGAAATGGCAGAATCATTCTCGGATATCGGAAAAGTGGAGGCCATAGACCAGCTCTATCGCCTTTCGGCCTATACGCCCGTCAGCGGTCTTTCCTATCGCTCCGAAAAAGGAGGGAAGGTGGTTACCGCCGCCCGGATGTACCTGGAGGGCATTGACTTCAACCTGGTCTATTTCCCGCTCAAGCACCTGGGTTACAAGTGTGTAGTGGGGGTAGTAGGGGAGTTGTACGCCAGCCTGGCGCACCCCAAGCTGCTGAATGTGGTGCTGGGCGTATCGGCTAAACTGGATTTTCCGCATATCAAGGACCTGTGGATGGGCATTACCGTCGCGGCCAAGGAACATGGCTTCGAAGCGGTGAACCTGGATCTGCAGCCGTCGAATAACGGCCTTTTCGTGAGCCTGGCCGCCACCGGCGAAACCTCCCTTCTCACCGACAAACGGCGCATGGCCGCCAAGTCCAAAGACCTGATCTGCGTTTCCGGCAGCCTGGGTGCGGCCTATCTGGGCCTGCAGGTGCTGGAGCGCGGAGCCCGCGCGTTCGAAAAAGAGGGCACGCAACCGGATATGACCCAGTATAAGATGCTGGTGGGGGCCTATCTGCGCCCGGAACTGGACGCCTCGGTGGTTTCCCGCCTGGAGGACCTGGATATCTATCCCTCCTACGGCTATTTCCTCACCCATGGCCTGTCGGATGCCCTCAAGCGCCTCACGCGCGACAGCGGCCTGGGGGCCAAGGTCTATGCCGAAAAGATTCCCTTCGAAGGCAACAGCTTCCAGCTGGGCAAGGAACTGGATATGGATCCGGTTTCCGCGGCGATGAACGGCGGCGATGACAACCGCCTGCTGTTCGTGATTCCGATTCTCCACCTGGAGAAGTTCCGCCGGGAGTTCCAGACCTTCGACATCATCGGCCATCTGGCCCTGCCGGAAGCCGGCGATGTGCTGGTAACCCCGGAAGGCGTGGAATTCCCCGTCAAGGCCCAGGGATGGCCCGAACCTGAAGACAACTTAAATCCATAACATTATGAAAAAATTCTTTTCTATCCTGGCGATCGCAGTAGCGACCACTCTTTCGGCGAATGCACAAAGCCTGCTGGGCGGCGTGCTGGGCAGCGGCGACCTGGGTTCCACCCTGGGTAACGTGCTTGACGGCCTTTCCGGCGTCGTTTATTCCGGTCCCATCACCCTCAACGGCAATTATACCTACAACGGCGTAGCCGTATCGGCCACCAGCTCCGAAGGCGGCATCCTGTCCAACCTGGCCGGCACCGCCGTCACCTCCGGCATCGAAGCCAAGGCCGACGAGTACCTGTCCAAGGTGGGCATCAAGCCCGGCGCCATGTCCTTCACCTTTAATTCCGAGGACAACAGCTTCACGCTGAACGTGGCCGGTATTTCCCTCCCCGGTACCTACAAGGTGGGCGACGGCGAAAGGACCGTGACCCTCACCTTCGGCAAGTCCATGCAGTTCCTGAGCATGACCGGAACCCTGGAATCCAGCCTCAGCGGCGCCAAGATGCTCTTCCCCATCAACAAGGCTATGGCCCTGATCAAGAAGCTGGCCGGCAAACTGGGCGAAAGCTCTTCGTCGGTTTCCTCCATCGCCAAACTGGCCGACGGGTACGACAACTACCGCCTGGGCTTCAAACTCAGCAAATAGCCGCGTTTCCCTGATTATTTGATGAGTTTCGTACATCTGCACGTCCACACCCAGTACTCCATCCTGGATGGACAATCCTCCATAGACAAGCTTTTCAACCGGGCCGACCAGCTGGGGATGCCCGCGCTGGCCATCACCGACCACGGCAATATGTATGGCGTCAAGGAATTTTTCAAGTACGCCAAGAAGCATCCGTCGGTGAAGCCCATCATCGGTTGTGAGGTCTATGTGTCCAAGGGGGACCACCGTGTGAAAGAGAAGGGATACTATCACCTGATTCTGCTGGCCAAGAATTACACCGGCTACCTGAATCTGGTGAAGATTGTATCGGAAGGGCATGTGAACGGCATGTACTACAAACCCCGGGTCAGCCACGAGGTCATCGAACAGTACCACGAGGGACTCATCTGCTCCTCGGCCTGTATGGCCGGGGAGGTCCCGCGTGCGATTCTGGCCAGGGATGAAGCCGCCATCGACAAAGCCATCACCTGGCACAAACGTGTGTTCGGGGAGGACTACTACCTGGAGGTGATGAAGCACAAGACGGAGGTACCGGGTCAGTCCAACGAGTTGTATGAGCAGCAGTGTATCTACACGGAGGAAATATTTAAGCTGGCCGAAAAGTACGGCGTCAAGGTGATCGCCACCAACGACGCCCACTTTGTGAACAAGGAGGACGGCCCGGTGCACGACCGGCTCATCTGCCTCACCACCAACGCCTACATCGACGACCCCGGCCGCCTGCGCTATACCCAGCAGGAATACATCAAGACCGAGGAGGAGATGCGGGCCCTGTTCCCGGACCATCCGGAGTGCATCGACAACACCCTGGAGGTGGCCGAAAAGGTGGAATCCTATTCCATCGACCGGGATCCCGTGCTGCCGGTGTACGACATCGACCCGGCCTTCATGGCCGATATCGACCGCTATCTGGAGCAGTACCGGGACATCATTGACGCGGGCCGCTGCGACAAGCACGGCAACTACCGCGGGGACGGCTTTTGCCATTCGGTGGCGTATCTCTGCCACCTGACTTTCAAGGGCGCGCACGAACGCTACGGTGAAACGCTTACGGACGAGCAGCAGGAACGCATCGACTTCGAGCTCAAGACCATCTGCCGGATGGGCTTCCCGGATTATTTCCTGATTGTGCAGGACTACATCGCCGCCTCCCGTGCGATGGGCAGCATGGTGGGTCCGGGCCGTGGCTCGGCCGCCGGCTCCGTGGTGGCATACTGCCTGAGGATCACCAACCTGGATCCCATCAAGTACCAGCTGCTGTTCGAGCGTTTCCTGAATCCGGACCGCATCTCGATGCCGGATATTGACGTGGACTTTGAGGACCTGACCAAGGCCCACGACTACGTGGAGAAGAAATATGGCGCCAGCCATGTTTCCCGCGTGATTACTTTTGGCACGATGGCCGCCAAGAGTGCCATCAAGGACGTGGCGCGCATCAGCCGCGTTTCCATCGACGAGAGCAACCGCCTCACCAAGATGGTGCCGGACCGCCTGAGCGAGAAAAAGGAGAAAGAATACCCCTTCAACCCCAAGCTGGACGAGCTCAAACCCGGCTTCAAGATGGTGGAGAAGGAGGTGGACGGCGTCATGAAGACCTTCCAGAAGGGCCTGGAAGACGTGGATGTGAAGATTACCCTGGCCAATTGCTACCGTCTGGTTCCGGAGTTTATCGAGGAACTGAAAAACGGCCCCGAAATCAACAAGGAGGTCCTCAAGTACGCCCAGGCGCTGGAAGGCAGCGTCCGTCAGACGGGCATGCACGCCTGCGCCACCATCATCGGCCGGGGAGACCTGACGGATTACCTGCCCATCTGCCTGTCCAAGGATAAGGAAACCGGCGAGGATGTGCGCACCTCGCAGTACGACGGGCACTACATCGAGGACGTGGGCATGCTCAAGATGGACTTCCTGGGCCTGATCACCCTGCAGATCATCCACAACTGCCTGGACCTGATCAAGGAGCACCACGGCCAGGACATCGACATCGAGGCCATCCCCATCGACGACAAAGCCACGCTGGATCTGTATGGCCGCGGCGACACCACTTCCGTGTTCCAGTTTGAATCGGAAGGCATGAAGTCCAACCTGCAGAAACTGCGTCCGTCCCGTTTCGAGGACCTCATCGCCATGAACGCCCTCTATCGGCCCGGCCCCATGGATTACATCCCGGACTTCATCGACCGGAAGCTGGGGCTCAAGCCCATTGAGTATGACCTCCCTGAGATGGCCGAATACCTGGAAGATACCTATGGCGTTACGGTGTACCAGGAGCAGGTGATGCTGCTGTCGCAGAAGCTCGCCGGTTTCACCAAAGGCGAGGCCGACAAGCTGCGCAAGGCCATGGGCAAGAAGCAGATCGACATCCTGAACTCCCTGAAGGACAAGTTCATGAGCGGCGGTCAGGCCAATGGCCATCCGGAGAAAATCCTGGACAAAATCTGGAAGGACTGGGAAAAGTTTGCCCAGTATGCCTTCAATAAGTCCCACGCCACCTGCTATGCCTGGGTGAGCTACCAGACCGGGTGGCTCAAGGCCCATTATCCGTCCGAATTCTTCGCCTCCTGTCTGGACTGCGCCAAGAGCATGGAAGAAATCGTCAAGATTATGGACGATTGCAAAGGCCACGGCATCAAGGTGCTGAATCCGGATGTGAACGAAAGCGCCGCCCACTTTACCGTGAACAAGGACGGGAACGTCCGCTTCGCCCTGGGCTCCATCAAGGGTTTCGGCGCCAACGTGGTGGAGGCGATCATCCGGGAAAGGGACGAAAACGGCTTATTCACCGATATTTACGATTTCGTCGAACGGATGGCCGGCAGCGTGAACCGCAAGAGTTTCGAAAGCCTGGTGAATTCCGGCGCCCCGCTACGGGGACCTGTACCGGCAGGATGCCGCGTCCAGCGCGTCCTCCCTCTTCGGCGAAATGGAAGAGATGAAGCCGGAACGCCCCCCGCTGCCGGACAGCGAGGGCGAGATGGATATCCTGGAGGTGCTCCAGCGGGAGAAGGACCTGGTGGGAATGTACCTGAGCTCCCATCCGCTGGACCGTTACGAATTCGAAATCAAGAACTTCACCAACTGCCAGCTGGCCAATCTGTCCAATTTCGTGTCCGAATGCGAAAGCCAGAAAAAGACGGCCAAGCTCTATGTGGCGGGCATCGTAGCGGACTGCAAGCAGCTGACTACCAAAACCGGCAAACCGTATTCCAAGACGGTGCTGGAGGACTACAGCGGCTCCTACGAACTGGCCCTTTTCGGCAAGGAACACGAGGCCTTCATGCAGTACATGCAGCCCAAGGCCGCCCTTTTCCTGGAGGGGACCGTGGAGGAAAAATTCTTCCTGAAACCTGAGGAAAGGGCTCAGGGCAAAACCTCGCCCTATGTCTTCCGGCTCAAGAAAGTCACCCTGCTGGGGAATATCTCCGACGATGTCCTGACGGGCTTCTGCATGGACCTGACTACGCCCATGCTCACCCAGCAGTTCCGCGAGGATCTGGTGCGGGTGGTGAAAAAGCATAAGGGGAACATTCCGCTGACCCTGTACCTCTTCGACCCCAAGACCCGCTACCGGATCCAGTTCTATTCCAAGAAGTTCCAGGTGGCCGTAACCTCGGATTTCATCCGTGAGCTCCGGCAAATCGGCATTGAAAAATACGAAGTGACCAGACGGTAAGGCTTATTCTTCCTGCCGTGCTACGCGCACCGGAATGGACCTGCCTTCACGGTAGGCCACGATGCGTGCGTCCGGGAAGCCCAGGCTGCGCACGGTGTTCAGGTCCAACAGGGCATCGGCATAGCGTGCATACAACCCCACCGAATAGGTATAGCGCAGTTGGGGGGAAAGCCGCTCGTTCACGGGAGAAAGGCCGTGCAGGTCGTCCACGTCGGCATGGCGGGGCGATGAAAAGACCTCGATTTGGTACACCAGGCCCGGGGGCAGGGTATTGTCCGTGGCGAAGCGTCCCACCGGCATAATCCGGAACGAAGAACGGCTGGCGTGCCGGGCCACCTTCATCTTCAGTTTTCCGCCCATCGGCTTTTTGGAGAAGGTATAGCTGAGGCCGGCGCCCACCACTTCCCGGTCCCCGCTGCCGCTGGCCGAAACCACGCCGCTTTGGAGGAAACTCTGCTCCACCAGGCGGATTTCCAGATTCGTCTCTTCCAGCAGGGCCCGCAGCGGTTCCAGGGTCTTTTCCTTCTCCTGAATCCGTTCCGACAACAGCGCCGTCACTTCGCTTTCCGTAGCCTGGGAAAGGCTTTTCCGGAGGGCGTCCAACACCCGTTCGTGCCGGTAGATTGAGTCACGCAGGACCCGGGCCTCTTCCATTTTGCGCATATACAGGCGGGTATTGGCATTGCCCTGCCTATTATCGGCCAGGGCCGCCGTATTGTCGATGCGCGAGGGGTCCTTCACCGGCTGCAGGGAGACGATGCGCTGGAGGTCTTCGTAGCGGCGGACGGGATTCCGGTCCCAGCTGGGTTCGTGCTCCAGCACATAGATATAGACGCTGTCGGCCGAACAGGCCCGGTTGGAGGCGAAGAGGGTATATTTTCCGTCTTCGGTGTCCATCAGCAGGTAATCGTCGGCAGGGGAGCTGAAGGGGAAGCCCAGGTTCACGGGGGTGCCCCAGGAGCCCGTCTCATCGTCCCAGGTCGAGGCATACAGGTCGAAGCCGCCCATCCCGAACAGGCCGTCCGAGGCGAAATAGAGCGTGCGCCCGTCGGGGGAGAGCATCGGGAAAATTTCATTTCCGGTCGAAAGCAGGGACTCGCCGGCCAGGCGCGGGGCGCGCCAGAGGGAATCCAGGTCTTCCGTATAGAACAGGCTCAGGCAACCGGCGCGGTCCAGGGCCGAATAATAGATGAGGTCGTTCTCCTTGGGAGCGTACAGCGGCAATCCGGAAAGGGAATCCAGCGGGTTGGGCGACGGGTGCCATCCCTGGGGCTTCAGGGGATAGTAGAGGAAGAAATCCTTCCGGGAGAAGCGCTGGCAGGCCACCACGTGCGGGTCGGCGCAGAATTCCGTCATGTTCAGGCCGTTCTGCGAGGCGGCCATTTTGGCGTACAGTTTCTTCCGATCGGGGGCGCTGAGCTGGGCGCCGGGAACCGACAGATACAAGTTCAGGGCTTCCTGGAAACGGCAGGCCCGGTGCAGGCTGTCGGCCCGGGCGATCAAGCGTTCCTGCTGGGAAACGGCCGGCAAGTCCTGTCCGAGCAGGAGCGAACCTGCGGAAACGAGGGTGAAAAATATGGCCAGAACAAGCCGTCGCATAAACCTAATAGCCTGCAAAATTAAGAAATAGTTGCGATAAAGTTCGTATATCAGAAAAAAATTGTAACTTTGCAAGCTAATTTCCGGTGGTGTCTAAAGACCCCGCCTCAAAAACGAAATATTTAATTTTAAACCATTATAACAATGCAAAGCAAAGGTTGGATTCGATTTGTAGCGATTCTGCTCGCCATTGCCAGCATTTGGCAGCTCTCCTTCACCGCCGTGACGCGCATTCAGGAGAGCAAGGCTGCCAAATACGCCGAAGCTCAGGCCCAGCAGTTCGTAGAATCAAACAATGTGCCCGCCGACGTCCGTGAGTATGTACAGGACTCCGTGGCCAACATCAGAAACAGAGCCTACATCGACTCTATCAACTCCGAGAAAGTATTCCTGGGATACTCCTACAAGAGTGTAAAGGAAAAGGAAATCAACCTGGGTCTGGACCTGAAGGGCGGTATGAACGTGATGCTGCAGGTTCAGTTGGAAGACCTTGTGAAGGCCCTGTCCGGCAACAGCACGGACCCGGACTTCGTGGCTGCCCTGGAGCAGGCCAAGGCCAACAATGTGAACTCCAGCCAGGATTTCATCGGCCTGTTCGAGGCTGCTTGGGAGCAGGTTGCCCCCAGCCGCCGTCTGGCCGAAATCTTCGCCACCTATGAACTCCGCGACAAAGTGGCCAACGATGCCACCAACGCACAGGTGATCAGCGTCATCCGCGGCGAGGCCAAGAGCGCAGTGGACAACTCCTTCAACGTGCTCCGCAACCGTATCGACCGCTTCGGTGTCACCCAGCCCAACATCCAGCAGGTAGGCAACTCCGGCAAGATCCTCATCGAACTGCCGGGTGTCAAGGATCCTGAGCGTGTGCGCAAGCTCCTGCAGGGTACCGCTTCCCTGGAGTTCTGGCCCACCTTCCAGGGCAACGAGGTTGACCTCAATGCCGTGGACGCCCGCGTGAGCGAGATCCTGTCCAACCTGTCCGACAGCACCGTGGTCAGCAACCCGCTCTTCCGCGTGTTCTCTCCTTCCGGCTGGAACAACGCCTGCCTCGGTTTCGCCCAGGGTGTGGATACCGTGACCGTGAACCAGTACCTGGCCATGGCCTCCGACGTGCTCCCTCAGGGTTTCCGCGGTATGTGGTCCGTGAAACCCACCGATCTGGTAAAGGGCAGCAACCTCTATGAACTGGTCGCCATCAAGGTGAACTCCCGCGACGGTAAGGCTCCGCTGGACGGCGGTGTGGTTACCGACGCCCGCGTGAACTTCAACGGCGCCCAGAGAGGTGGCAGCGGCGCTCCTTCCGTGTCCATGACCATGAACGCCGAAGGTGCTTCCATCTGGGCCCGCCTCACCAAGGACAACATCGGCAAACAGGTTGCCATCGTCCTGGACGGTCTGGTGTATTCCTATCCTACCGTGAACACCGAAATCACCGGCGGTTCCTCCGAAATTACCGGTAACTTCGACGTGCAGGAAGCCGAAGACTTGGCCAACGTGCTCAAGTCCGGTAAGCTCCCCGCCCCCGCCACCATCATTCAGGAACAGGTGGTCGGTCCTTCCCTGGGTTCCGCATCCATCCGGGCCGGTCTCATCTCCTTCCTCATCGCCTTCTGCCTGGTGCTCCTCTACATGGTATTCTTCTACCAGGGTGCAGGTCTGGTGGCCGACGTCGCCCTGCTTTGCAACGTGCTCCTGCTCTTCGGCGTGCTCGTCAGCTTTGGCGCCGTCCTTACCCTGCCCGGTATCGCCGGTCTGGTCCTGACCCTGGGTATGGCTGTGGATGCCAACGTGATTATCTATGAGCGTATCAAGGAAGAACTGGCAGCCGGCAAGGGCTTCTCCCTGGCCGTGCACGACGGTTACAAGAACGCTTACAGCGCCATCATCGACGGT
>CACYHZ010000075.1 GCA_902774345.1 uncultured Bacteroidia bacterium
AAGCTGGGCAAAGAAGATGGGTTTATCGTTGAATGTAGTTACGCGAATGCCGGATGCTTCACGGGGATCCGGGGCATTTATCGTGAACCACTGAGGAAGAATACCCAATGTATAATTCATATTCCAGGGGCCCACGGTAGGGGTCAGGTTCACATATGCCGCCATCATGCGGAAAGGCGTTTCAATGTTACGCGGCTTCACCAGCACTACGCCATCAGCACCGTATGGAGCCGACCAGGTGACGATGGCATCGTTTGTTCTGGAATAGTTTACCATTACCGTGACGAACTTCCACACTGCAGTAAGTCCGATATTATGGGACATCTCCGGCTGCAACTGGGAATTGCCGCTCTGCCAGATATACCGGCTGTTATAGCGTATGGCACTGGACAGATTCCCATAATGAGGTCTGCTGGTTTTGGTGCTGTAATTCAGCATAATCTGTACAGGGTTCTGAGTATTCTGGCCGATAACGCCAGCATAGGAAACGTTGGGAAACCAGTTTCCATAGTTCCGGGAAAGATTGTTGCCCGGGGTTACGGCATCTTCATAGGCATAATGCACGTATTCATAACGCACACCGGCGCTCATCTGACCCACACGGGGGATATAGCAGCCGTAAGAGGCAAAACCGGCAATATTGTCTTCTTTAATGGACGCTTCCGAGGCAGGGATATCGATACCGTCCACTTTATAATTGTCCGTGCGGCGTGAGAAAGTCTCCTCGGTTCCGGCCTGCAGCTGGCCTATCCAAACGGGATAGGAAAGCACCGCCTTGGCGGCATACATGCGTCCGGCATTCGTGCTGCTGCTCTGGATGGAGGCATCGTGTGTCATGCCGCTCGTCTCTTTGGAAATGGATTTGGAACTGTCGTCCGTGCCATAATAGTCCAGGTTCACGTCAATACCCAGTTTCCCTGCGACGAGGCCATTGTAATAGAGGTTGGCGCCCAGATTGTAAGGTGTCCGCTCCCCCATCGTATCATCCGATATCGTGGTAAGCTTATCTATCAGCGTTCCGTTCTCGAACACATGGTCGTTCACCTCCGTGTGCACGTTGTAGGTCAGGTGCCGGCCCCATTCCACCTTGCCGCCCAGGAAGTGATTGTCGGCCATCTGCCAGTTCACGCCGGCGTTGCCATAGATGGAACTGCCGATGTATTCATTCAGGAGCGTTCCCTTGTTCTCGAAGAGCCAATCGGATCCATCGGCCTTTATGCCGAAGGTCTGCTTCTCCAGGTAGCTTTCCTGACGGGAGGTGTTTCGTGCATAGTTCACCCCCGCGAAGATATCCACGCCGCCCGTGCGATAGTTCACATTGATGGCGCCGAAGGGGTCGTTCCCCTTGGCCCATCTCAAGGACTGCGCGTCAGAGGCGTTCAGGTCGAAGCCGAAGCCGTCGCCCTGGCGCCGGATGGTCTTGATGCGCACCACCGCCCGTACCGTGGCATCGTACTGGGCACCGGGGTTGGTGATAACCTCGACGCTCTGGATTTCATTGCTTGGCAGCCTGTCCAGCTCTGAAGCATCGCTCACGCGGCGCCCGTTGATGTACACCATCGGTGAGCCTTTGCCAATCACCTCCAGTCCGTTCTGTCCCCTGATGAGTCCCGGCGTCTTGGCCAGCACGTCATTGGCCGATCCCACATGCTCCAGCACAGATCCCCGGACGTTGGTCTGGAGTCCTTCACCCGTGAGCTTGGTCTTGGGCATCACGGCGCTCGCCACGGCTCCTTCCAGCATCAGCGTATCATCGTCCAGGGTAATCACAGCGCCGTCAACGGGATCCAGATACACCGTCTTGTAGCCCAGCATGGCCACCATCATAATGCCGTCCGTTTCACTGGTCACAATATTAAAGGTACCGTCCTCCTGCGTCACCACACCGCACACCACGGTGGAATCGGCTTTGGAGAGTACGGCCACGTTGGCGTAGGCCACCGGCTCACCTTTCTCATCCACTACTTTTCCCTTCCAATCGCCCTTCGCCAGGCAGGGAAGCGCCATGGAAGCAAGTACCAAAATAGCCATCAGTCTTTTCATCGTTCGTCCATATTGTTTCGACTGCAAAGTTAGCGTATCTGGCGTTCCGAAATAAAAAACGATATGGACAAATATGTGGACAAATACGTATATTCCCCGAAAACTGATTGGACAATCCCGCTCCTTTGCGTAATTTTGTGCCATACTTTTCGGAACATCGATTATGGCAAGACCGCTTACTGTCACAAGAGAAAGAATCCTTTCCGCATCCCTTGACCTGGTGCGATCCGGAGGGCCCGCCGCCCTTACAGCCCGGAACCTCTGCGCCCGCCTTGGCTGCGGTGCCAACGCTATCTTCTCTTCCTTCGGATCCATTCAAGGAGTCCGGGACGCTGTTCGGGAGGAGGCTAGGAAACTGTACCAGAAACGGGTGGGTGACGGGTTTTCGCTCAATCCCCCGTTTAAAGGTTTTGGAATGGCCCTTATCTGGTTCGCCATGGACGAACCGCAACTGTTCTCCCTGGTCATGGAATCGCAGACCCCGCCTACATCTTACAAGGAATACATCGATTCCTACGTGGGCTTCAAGGCAGAGAGTCTGTCGGCCATAGAAGAAACCTTCGGCCTGCCGGAAGAAGATGCAGAAATACTTTATTATCAACTTGTTCTGGTGGCCTTGGGACTTGCCTCGACATGCACCGGCGGCAGCAGCCAGTTAAGCATCCCGCAGGTAAGCGAAATCCTGGGCAAGAACGTCCGGGCCTTTCTGATGGTCATCCGCGCCGGAAACGACCAGCGGGAACGATTCGTCCCGAACGCCGGCGAGGGCCCGGGCGGCGAAGTCAATTCCTATGTGCTGATGCATGCGCTCGTCGGGCAGAATCATTTGCTCCAGCAGCTTCGTGACAAGCCCCGCTATATTCAGGATGAAGAGTGGGCCGAATTGGAACGAACGCTCCGAAATTCAAGCAATCTTACACCCGAATCTCTCCGTCAGGCGCATCCCGACCTGACAAAGGGCGATATCCGCGCCTACATTCTCTCACACCTGCAATTCTCCGTATCCGAGCAGGCCGTCCTGTTGGGAATCTCCCCCGCCTCCGTCACCAAAGCCCGCCAGCGACTCAAAGCAAAAATGGGGTAAGGAAGGCGGCGCGCTCACTTTCCCAAAGGGGCTCCTTCCACATCTGATGGTCGCAGGTGGGGATGCAAAGGAAGCGTTTCTCGCTGGAAGACAGATTGTTATATATGGCGAAATTGGTATGCGGCGGGCAGGTGGGATCCTGCAGGCCGAAGGCCATATACACGGGGCAAGTGATCTTGGGCGCAAAATTCTTTACGTCGAAATAGCGCATCATCGCCAGGACCTCCTCCCGGGAGAGACCTTCGCTGTCCAGCGTCTCGAAAACTTCGTGCATCGGCCACCACACAATGCGGTGATAATCAAGGAAATCTCCCAAAAACGGGACGGAAGGGGCGATGGCCTTGACCCGCTTGTCAAGGGCGGCCGATACAAAGGTAAAGGCGCCGCCCTGGCTTTCGCCGCATGCGACGATCCGCTCCGGGTCTGCCGTATCGAGCGAGGCGATAAAGTCCACGGCCCGCTTTACGTCGCAGTAAGCGCCTCTGTAATAGAAGTTTTCCTTGGCATCCAGGCCGCGGTCAATCCAGCGGCTGTTGTCGGCCTTGAAAATGCCCTGGTCCCGGACGCTCACCAGGTAATCGATCCTTTCGGGATGGGCCGAGGGATCTTCGTAGTAGGGCTCTGCGCCGTAACCCATATATGC
Organism: uncultured Bacteroidia bacterium; assembly: GCA_902774345.1. Lineage (GTDB taxonomy): Bacteria > Bacteroidota > Bacteroidia > Bacteroidales > UBA932 > Cryptobacteroides. Next base: position 3,771 of record CACYHZ010000075.1, read on the forward strand.
TATCACGGCCGGATGTTTTCCGGGGCTGCTCGGGACCATGAGGATGCCGCCGCTCACTCCCCCGTCCAGCGAAGCATAACAGACTTCGTAGCAGGTCCTTAGCTCGTTGGAATGCTCAGGGATCTCCGTTAGGGTGGGCTCCAGGGACACTTCGTCCAAAGCCTTTAAGGTGCTCTCCCAGAAGGCGTCAAAATCTTCCGGAGCGTCGCTCGCACTCATGACGTCGTCCGGCCTTATGCCGATGTTCCAGCGGATGCTGTCGCGAAGCCGGGCCTGATAAAAACCGGGGTCCAACTGCCCCAGGGGCACGGAAATGCTGCTGTCGGCAGCTACCGTGACCTCCATCTTCAGAAACTCTTCGGGCACAGCGTCCATCAGGGAAATATCCCTCACAAGCGCAAAGGTGGCGGGGCCGGGAGCAGCTTCCACCTTGGTGTTAAGCGTGTAAGGGCCCTCCTCCAGGAAAAGCCAGCCCAGATCCGGTACGGACTTTCCGCTGGGCTCCTTCCCTGCTTCGCCGCAAGCCGCCAGAAGCAGCGCCGAAGCAATGACAAATACGGTTCTTTTCATTCGACTCTTATTTTCTGCGAAGTTACAAAACAGATTCCGCTGTCGCAAGCGTAAAAATTTTTGAGCGACATTTTTGAGCGACATGGCTTGGAAGTGTCGCTCAAAATTTGTAGTTTTGCAGGGAATAAGGCAGTATTATGGACGATCATCAGTATATCAACCAGCAGGAACCGGAGAAAAGCACGAGTTCCATAGCCGATATCTGCACATATATGCCGATAAAGCCAAACTGGAGACCAAAGATATTGACACCAGCATAATGGAAATGGTCAAAATGGATCGGCATGTAACCCCGTCAGCGTCAAAACCATTGAACGCCACCTCAAGAACCTTCCGCTTCACTTCTCCGGTCCGGCAAAGACCGGAGAGTGGGTAATTGATGAATAAGCCGTGGGATGGGAATTGAACATGGGAGAAGCTTGTCAATCACCACACACAGCATTTCATTATTGTAGGGAATGTCGGCCGTGAGTTCTTGGAGGGATTGGCAAGGCCAACTTTTTCATACGCTTACTTTTTCAGTTTGAACAAATCGCGGCACAGCCAGTTCATGGTCTTGGGAAAACGGTCGGTTTCGTTAAAATCCGTGTCCCCTTTTACGTTATTTACCTGAACCTCCAGGACAGTCTCTCCGGTGGCGGCATCCACTACGCTGATGGTTCCATAGACGCTGATAAAGCAACTTCCCATGACGCCGGGGCCCTGGGCACGCTCGAATTTATCCACCTTCAGGACCACCTGATAAGGGGCATCGCCTTCCTTTACCAGCTCCATGCCGGTGCTGTAGACATTGAAGGCGTCGAAGAAGGCCTCGTTCATCAGAGAGACACGCTCGTCGTAGTCTTCCTCACACCAGGTCTTGAAGTCACCCTTGTTCTCTTTGGCGAAGATGCCGTTGTTCACGAACACCGCCTCCGACAGATCAATGCTCCAGGTGGCAGTGGTTTCCTGCTTAAGGACTTCCAGGCTGCCCTTAGTCACCTTGAAGGGCTTGGCAGCAAAGAGGGACACGGAGGCCAGCAAAAGGGCCGATACAAGAAGAATTCTTTTCATGGTTATCTATTACTTTTAATTGAGACGAGGGAAACGGAAAAGGATGGACAGACAGGCCATGACGCCCAAGGCCAGGGGGTAATACAGATTGGCGATGATGGACAGGGCCGATACGCCCGCCAGGCCGCTGGCCATCAGCATCTGTGCGCCGTAAGGCAGAATCCCCTGCACCAGGCAGGAGAAAGTATCCAGGATGGACGCCGTTTTACGGGGATCCAGGTGGAAACGACTGGAGATATCCTTTGCCAGCGGTCCCACGGTAATGATGGCGATGGTATTGTTGGCCGTGCAGAGATTCACCAGGGACACCAGTGCCGCAATGGAAAAGCCTGCGCCACGGGGGCCCTTGATCCGACGCGTAAGCCGGCCGATGATAAAGTCCAGCCCGCCGTTGTAGCGGATCAGTTCCAGCATACCGCCGGCCAGGAGCGACACGATGATGAGTTCGCCCATGCCGCCAATGCCCGAGCCGATGGAAGAGAGCCACCCCACGAAATCATAAGCGCCTGTGTACCAGCCAATCACGCCATTCACGCCAGTCCCCAGCGCCAGCACCGTCACCACATTCATCCCCAGCAGGGCCAGGGCGATGACCAGCAGGTACGGCAGGATGAGCAGCCATTCGGCCTGCCCGGCAGGCGGCACGGCGGACACCTCCCGCCCCAGCACCACATACAGCACCGCAATCAGTAACGCCGCCGGCGCCGCAATCCACAGATTCACCCGGAATTTATCCTTCATGGAGCAGCCCTGCGTCTTGGTGGCCGCCACCGTCGTATCTGAAATAAAAGAGAGGTTATCGCCGAAAAAAGCGCCGCCCACAATGATGCCGGTCATCATCGGGACGCTGGTGCCGATGCCCTGCGCAATTCCCGCCGCGATGGGAACGAGGGCCACGATGGTGCCCACGGAAGTGCCCACCGCCATGGAAATGAAGCAGGCGGCCAGGAACAGGCCGGCATACAGGAGCTTCGCAGGAAGAATGGCCAGCGTAGCATTGACCGTCGCGTCAATGGCCCCGATATCCTTGGCCGTGGAAGCGAAGGCCCCCGCCAGCACAAAGATCCAGATCATCAGGAGGACATTGCGGTTCCCCGCCCCGGCCGAAAAAATGGCAATCTTGTCATCGGTTTTCCGGACGCCACGTGTAATGAGCATGGCATAAGCCGAAGCGATGATGAAGGCCGCGGCCACCGGCACCTTGTAGAAGTCACGGGCCAGCAGGGACCCGGCCACATAGACCGCCATGAAAACCAGTAGCGGACTCAGGGCCAGCCAGCCATTGAGTTTTTGATTTGTAAACGGGCCTGGAGCCCCCGGTTCGGTATGGATTGCCATAACTCTTGCAAATATACACAAATTCCGTGGATTTTCCGTACATTTGCACGATGGCAACTCAGTGCATAAATCCCTCATTGCATGCGTATTTGGAAGGCGAGGTGATCCCCCGCTATGCCGCCTTTGACAAAGCGCACCAGGAAGACCACGCCCGGGCCGTGATCCAGCGGGCCTTACAGATGGCTGCGCAATACCCCGAAATCGACCTGGACATGCTGTACACGGCCGCTGCCTGCCACGACCTGGGGCTGGCCGTCGACCGGAAAACGCACCACCTGGAAAGCGGACGCATCATCCGGGAAGACACCCGCCTGCAAGCCTGGTTCAGCCAGGAGCAGATCGAGACCATCGCCCAGGCGGCGGAGGATCACCGGGCATCGGCTGAACGCCCGCCCAGAAGCCTGTACGGCCGTCTGGTGGCCGAAGCGGACCGCATGATCGTCCCTGAAACCGTCATCCGCCGCACCATCCAGTTCGGCCTGTCGCATTATCCTGAGCTGGAAAAAGAAGGGCACTGGCAGCGCACCCTGGAGCATCTGCACGAGAAATACGCCGAAGGAGGCTACCTGCAACTGCTTATTCCCGGCTCCCCGAACGAGGAGCCCCTGGCCCGCCTTCGCGCCATGATCCGGGACGAAAAAACGCTTCGGTCCCTGTTTGAACGCCTATTCGAAGAAGAACACCTATGAAACGATTCTTTCCATTGATACTGGGGCTGCTGGTGATCTCCGCCAGCGCCGGCGCCCAATCCAAGGGAGAAACCTCCCTGTACGGGAAAACCCTGAGAAAGCCCAGCGTAAAAGCCGCCGAGAAATTCCTGAACAAGTATCCGGAATCCGTCTATGCCCCCCGGGTGCTGCGCCTGCGGGATTCGCTGGTCTATTTTGGCCTGGACCCCGAAGATGCGTCCGGCGTGAAAGCCTTCTGCGGATCCTACCCGGACTCTCCGTTCCTGCCCCTCGCCCAAGAGCGGATCCGTCAGCATAACACCAGCCGTTTGAGCCACGACGAGGCCCTGGAGCGCGCCGGGAACTGCCTGGACGCCATCGGCTGGCGAAAAGACAACGTGGAGCACATCCTGGCGCTGGATGGGGACCTGCAGCTTCGCGTCCTGAGCCCGGACGGCGACCTCCAGGAAACCCGCTCCATCTCGCAATACACCCTCTCTGATACCCCTTCCTCCCCCGCCCTGGTCCTGCCGATGGAGATCCTGGCCCCGCTGGGCCGCCGGCCATACGTACATTTTGCCTACCTGAACGGCGACAGCGAATACGTGGAAGTGCTGTACCTGCCCGAAGAAGACCTGGTCCACCAGGCCCTCTTCTACGGAACGCCGCAAAAGCCGGCAGAGGGGGCCCGTTTCCGGATTGAAGGACAGAGCCCCGAGGCCATCGAAGGCCTGGCACTAACCCCGGAAGTAGCCTGGCTTGTAGGCCGCTTCCAGGAGAATTCCGCCCTGGTACCGCTTTCCAAGGCCGATTTACTCACCGACACCTCCATCCAGTGGTGGCTGCAGCGAAACCCGAAAGCGGAAACCACGGCCACCAAACTCGTCTTCGGCCAGCTGGATCCCGAATCCTCACTGGTGGCCGCCTACAAGAAGGCCAAAAAGGAGAAGGGGAAAAACAGCAGCGCCGCCCTTTTCGACATCCGCGGATACACCGTCATCTGCACGGCCCGTGGCGGAGAATACAACCTGATCTGGTGCGAACCCGTGTGCAAAAACAAGAAAAAGGACAAGTACATCAGCACCATCTATTTCGAGAACGACGGCACCACGCTGGACGTGTGCTACTACAAGGGAAACACCACCTTCAAACTGAAGATTTCCCTCCCCTCCCAAAGTTTGAAGCATTTGAAATAATCGCTATCTTTGTAAGGCAGGTTTAAAAAGACGACTATGAAAAAGATTCTGATTACGCTGGTTCTCTGCTGCATGGCAGCCTGGCAGGCCCATGCGCAGTTTGCCATCGGCGGACATATTTCCTTCGGGGGGAATACGAAAAGCAATAATTTCACCGTGGATTTCAGACCGGACCTCAGTTATACCTTCGGGGATTTCTGCGCCGGCGTCACCCTCCGCTTCGACTTTTACGACAATCCCGACAACAACGACCGGCAGATAGGCTGGGGATTCACCCCTTATTTGCAATACTATTTCTGGTCCCTGGGCCGGGTGAGCCTGCTGGCTGAAGCGGGTTTGGATGTAGCCCGTACGAATTTTTATCCGGAAGACAGGCCCTGGCTGTTCGAGCCTTACCTTTCCCCGGGCCTGAGCATCGAGCTCACCGAACACTGGTCCGTGATGGGCTATCTGGGGCGCGTCAGCTGGGAGAGCCAGAACCACAACTGGATTTTCTCCCTGAGTCCGGAAGGATACTCATTAGCAGTCTATTATACATTCTGATAACCCAAACCAAACGCATATTATGGCAGAAAAAGCATTCAGGGTCGAAAGCGACCTCCTGGGCGAGCTGAACGTTCCCGCCGAAGCCTACTACGGCGT
>CACYHZ010000076.1 GCA_902774345.1 uncultured Bacteroidia bacterium
CCAATCAGGTCGGCCTTTTCGGCCAGCTTGATGTTGTAAGGCTTCTTGGGATAGGTCCAGGTGGAGTTGCCACGGCCCTTGGCCGAGCCTTCGCCGGTGACGAAATACACCTTGCCATCGTCGTCCAACAGCTGCATCACACAGCCTTTCTTCCACTCCTCCTTGGTGGTAATCCCCTCCCCGTCAGGCGTAATGATGTGCAGGGTCCTGAGGCCGGTGCCCAGGGTTTCCATGGGTTCGGGTTCAAAGACGATGGGCTTGATAACCGTAATCAGATTCCGTTCCACCTGCACCGCCTTCTGGAACTGGATGGAGTAGATCACATTCCAGGAAGCATCTCGAAGGGCGAATGTCGTACCCACCGGGAGCGTTCCCACCGGCAGGAAGAAATAGTAGTCCATGGTGGAATACATGTGGTCCGGCGCATTCCAGTTGTAGCGGTCCTGCCAGGGTTCCACCGCATGATCCATGCTGATGCAGCCCGTCTCGGAGATGTCGTACCACCCGTTCAGGTTGGCATCGCTCTCCCCCGGGACGGCCAGATAGGCAAAGTCCGTCTCCATGGGCACGTTCTGCACCGTAAACTTCACTACGCCTGTTGCGGTGGTAAAGTTGTAACTGGACTGGCTGCCCTCGATGCGCGTGCCGATCAGGGGCGTGCACGAAAGCGGGTCCTTCAGGCTGGGTTTCACAGAGCCCCAGAGGCGCCAGCCATATTCCCCGCTGTTGGATTGATCCCAGGCCAGGTCGTTACAGGCATAGCCGTCGTACTCCTGAGTGAAGGGATAGGAGGCATAGTCCAAGAGTTCGTAGCCAGCCTCCACTTCGCCGACAAACGCGACGGTGGGGCCTGCCTCCTGGGCTACGAAGGTAAACTGTTTGGTCTCGGTGCCGTTAGACGACAGCACACCAATCCGGTCGCCTTCCACCCAGGAGAATTTCCCCTTGGCGTCGTAGGCGGTTTTGGTAATGGGGTCGAAGCCGGCAGTGATGGTGACACTACGGGTCGAAGGGAAAGCGACGGGAGTCTCGGGGCGCTCCATCTCCTTCGCGCAGCCAAGAAGGGCCAGCGCGACAAGGGCCCAAACAGTTTTTTTCATAAGGATGGTTTTTGAAAAAAGGAGGCTGACGGACTGGGCCAGCCTCCTCTTCAGCGATTATTCAATTATTAGTTCCAAGGATCAACCTCAACGGGGTCGTTCAGATCCTCACCGGAGGAACCCGGATCGACCGGTTCCACGTGCCAGGTGGCGATGAGGGAACCATAGCACAGCTCCCAAGGCCAGGCACCGCCGTGAGGCTCTTCTTCATTGAACCACTCATCTTCGGTGCAGGCACGGAAGCCCATAATATCGGCCAGACCCTTGATCTTACCCTGATCCAGCACGAGGAATTCAGGATCCACTACTGTATCGGTATAGAAGTCCAAAGCCACATACGGATGATCAGCCGCACTCGCATAAGGGTTGGCACCGAACAGCTGCTCGGAAGAGAAGACCAGCTTGTTCACACCGTCGAAATTACCATACTGCTTTCCGGGGACACCGGCAAACATGGTAATCATGATGTTACCCTTCTCGGCATCGTCGCTTTCCTCGATGACCAGGAGACCGGTTTCGTGGTTGGTGGATGCCCAGCCTTCCGTCACCTCCATATCATAGGTGCCCAGGATATCTTCCAGGGTATAGGTGGGAGTCGGTTCCAGTTCGATAGCGGCGAAGTTGGTAACGGCGTTACGTACGATTTCCACATCCTTGGCAAAAGTAGCAGTGTGGATAGGAGACCAGTTGGAGTCGCACAGTTCGAATTTGGTACCTTCGGGCAGGGTTCCCACGGGCAGGAAGTAGTAGTACTCCATGGTGGAATTGAGTTCGGTGGGGACATTCCAGTTGTAGCGGTCCTGCCAAGGTTCAACAGCATCGTCCATCCTGATGACACCATCGGTCATATTGAACCAGCCGTTCAGGTTGGCGTCGCTCTCCTCGGGAACCTGCAGGTAGGCATAAGCAGCCTCCATGGGCACATTCTTAACCGTGAACTTCACAATGGCGCAGGCCGTAGTGAAGGTGAAGCTCTGAGTGCCCTCGATGAGGGTACCCCAAAGCGGCGTGGAGGCCAGCGGGTTCTCAAGACTGGGCTTGATGGAGCCCCAGATGCGCCAGCCGCCCTTTTCAGCGTCCCAGGCCAGGTCGTTGCGGCCGTAGCCGTCATTCACGCCAGTGAAAGGATAGGAAGCGTTACCCGACAATTCGTAGCCTTCCTCAACGATACCGGTGAAAGTGGAGACGGGACCGGCTTCATCGGCTACGAAAGCCACCTGCTTGATATCTTCGCCATTGGACACCAGCACACCGATCTGATCGCCTGCTTCCCAGGAGAATTTACCTTCCTCGTCATAGGCGGTCTTGGTGGTCTCGAAGCCGGCGGTGATGGTGACTACACGGCTCGTGGGCAGTGCGGGAGCCTCAACGGTCTCGACGCGGGTTGCTTCTTTTGCGCAGCCTACCAGGGCCAGCGCTGCAAGAACGATAATAGTTTTTTTCATAATTATTGGGGTTAAAGATTAATTCCAGGGATCAATATCGATATCGTCGTCCAGGTTTTCGCCGCTGGATCCTTCGCCAGGGGCCTTGACGGTTACTGTGCAGGTAGCACTCTTGGTGCCGGCCTTGGCAGTAATGATGGCCGTGCCAGACTTGACGGCAATCACTACGCCGTGGTCAACGGTTGCCACACCGGGATTGTTGGAGGTCCAGGTGACGGTCTTGTCATCGGCGTTCTCGGGCAGCACGGTGGCTATCAGGGTGGCTGACTCGCCCACCATCAGCAGAAGGGCCGTCTGGTCCAGGACAACCGATTCCACGGGGATGGGCTCCGGTTCCGGTTCGGGCTTTTCGACCACCGTGACGGTACAGACTGCGCTGAGGTCACCGGCGGTGGCGGTAATGGTGGCTTTACCCACCGACAGGGCCTTCACTTCGCCATCGACGACCGTGGCCACAGCCGAGTTGGAAGTGCGCCAGGTCACGGTCTTGTCATCGTCGGTAAAGGAAGGAAGGACCGTGGCTATCAGGGTGTAGCTGTCCCCCTCTTCCAGTTCCAGGGATGACTCGCTCAGCAGCAGCTCCGTGATGGGATAACGGCTGCGGGCCGCCTGGGTTACCTGAATGGTCTTGGTCAGGTCACGGGAAGTGAAGGTGACCACACCGCTGCGCGCCGTCATGGACGGGTTGGCCGTCACCGTGATGGTAATGGCCGCATCGCCTGCCGGACCGGCAGCGGGATGAATCACAATCCACCCGGCGGGATTCTGGGCCTGGTCTTCGGCGGTAACCACCCAGTTCAGGGCCGACCGGAAGGTGACATCCACCTTGGTCTCCGTGGCCGGGGCCGAAATGCCGGTGCTCAACAAAGAGGCCGACTCTCCGGTGAAAGACAGGTCCGGATTCGCTTCCTGCTTGGAGGCGCATCCCGCCAGGATTCCAGCAAGGGATGCAGCCAAGCAAAGTCGAGTTATCAGTTTCATAGAGTTATTTGTTAAAATTTATTTTACGATATCGGTAAGCGGGATGGCCTGGAAAAGGATGTGGCCACGGGAACTCTCATAGAGAATACCCACCGTAGCGGGGTCCACCATAGTCAGGCAAGTATAACCCAAAGCACCACCAGCATCAATCTGGAGGCTGTGCGTCCAGGTTACACCGCCGTCCTCACTGGCCTGGATGTGATAATTGCTGCGGCCTGCTGCATTCTTCGGATTGGAGAACAGCAGCAGATCCTTGCCAAGTACATTGTCGGCAGCATCAACATGCAGGAGGGAGGCCTCACAGGTAGAATCAATCAGCAACCCGTCAGAAGCGTGTTTGGTCCAGGTACGGCCCATATCGGTGGTGACATAGTTGCGGCGCGTATGAGAGTCGGTTTCGTCACGCATGGTGAGCAGCAACACGCCGGGCTCGATTTCCGCAACGGCCGATTCACTGGTGATCGGATAGGCGAAGTTGTGTGCGTGCCAGGTTTCACCGTGGTCCGTGGAATAGGCGATGCCTGAATTCAGCGGATACAGGCTGTGCATATTCTTCGTCTCGCCTTCCTGATGCTGGATCGGGATTACCAGGGTGCCGTTCTTCATCGTGATACCACGGCCGGGACCCTGGAAGGTCATCCGCCAGTCATAGTTCTTGATCTGTTGGGTCAGATTCACGGGATCGCTCCACGTAATACCGTCGTCGTCGGAGTACACCATCATCAGCTGCGGGGTCTTATCAATGTCAAAGCCCTTGTCGGCCCAGGCCAGACAACGGATGTCAGGGTCGTTCCTATGGCCGTGACCCCAAACGGCGAAGCAGAAGATGCGGCCGGTGTTCTCATCTACGAGCAGACAGGGATCGCCGATACCATTGTTCCTCTGGGCTTCCTTCCAGCCTTCGGCATCAGTCACATTGTACCCATAGGTATCCATATCCATAGCCAGGACAAGGTCGCTCCAGGTCTTGCCGCCGTCGGTGGAACGTTTCACACCCACGTCTACCGGGGAAATGGCTGAAATCCTTGTCTTGGACGATATTATAGGAATGACCGCTGACGACAAACTCCTGAATGTCGAAACTGATGGACTGTCCAATCTGGGAGTTGTCGTTGAGCCAGAAATTAAGGTCGATGCCACCGGTTACCGAAGCATTGGTGAAAGTGGTCATGGTAACCACGCCATCGGCATCGGGGGCCACGTAATCGCTATCCATCCAGCCATTAGGGCCATACAGCCGGAGACCGGCCATCTTGGAATAATCGCCGCCATTAATCTTGACTACCACCCGCTCCAAGGTTCCGTTGAGGGGAATCGTGAGGCGTGCAACAGGGAGATGGAAGTTACTGAGTACAGGCGTCTGGTACGGTGTCACGGACAGAGACAGGTAGGGATCGCATCCAGGGAAGATGATCTCAATGGCCAGCATCTCGTGATCGCGGCCGATTTCATAATCATAACTGATCCACGGTTCGTAACGGTAGCACACACCCAACTCCACAACTGCCGGCATGCCGTTCGCCTGTGTACTCAGGACCTTGCAATAGTCGTTGGAATAATACTCTGTCCAGATATAAGGTTTATAGGATGCCTTATCAGAAGCAGTAACCTCATAATCCAAGTAATACTTTGTGGAAACGACATCGTCCGGATCCGTCACGTCAAACATGAACCAGGCATCGGAGCCTTCGCCGGGATAGGGCCTGGCAATGCGGAACTTATTAGGATAGTTCACATTCTGCTGGAATTCGACTTCGGCATAGTCCGTAAGACCGGCACACTCCCAAACCAGTTTATCCTTGAACCGGCCGGTTCCGA
>CACYHZ010000077.1 GCA_902774345.1 uncultured Bacteroidia bacterium
CGCCCCCACCGCCGTGGGTGGCAAGATGGAGCTCCGCCTCCTGGTAGACAGCGCCAGCATCGAAGCCTTCGGCGAGGACTTCGCCATGACCAACCTGGTGTTCCCCACCTCCCCGTATAACATCCTCAAGATGTACGGCAACACCAAGGCCGACGTAACCCTTTATCCGATTGCAAAATGAACAAGAAACTGCAACTGATTCCGGTGATGCTCTGCTTCTTCGCCATGGGGTTCGTGGACCTCGTGGGCATCGCCTCCAACTATGTGCAGCAGGACCTGAACCTGTCAGACTCTGCCGCCAATATCTTCCCCTCGCTGGTATTCTTCTGGTTCCTCATCTTCTCCGTTCCCACGGGCATCCTGATGAACCGCATCGGCCGGAAGAATACCGTGCTGCTTTCCCTGGTAGTGACGGTCGTCTCACTCATCCTTCCCATTTTCGGAGAAAGTTACGGCCTTATGCTGGCCGCCTTCTCCCTGCTGGGCATTGGCAACGCCCTTATGCAAACCTCGCTGAACCCCCTTATTACCAATATCATCAAAGGTGACAAGCTGGCCAGCACCATGACTTTCGGCCAGTTCGTGAAGGCCATCGCTTCCTTCATGGCACCGTACATTGCCATGTGGGGCGCCACCGCCGCCATGCCGTCCTGGGGCCTTGGCTGGCGGGTGCTGTTCCCGGTGTATGGTGTCATCGGCATCCTGGCAGCCCTGTTCCTGTCCCTCTCCCCCATCGAGCGGGAGCAGGTGGCCGACAAGGCTTCCGGCTTCGTGGCCTGCTTCAAGTTGCTGGGAAAACCCATCGTCCTGCTCAGTTTCCTGGGCATTATGTGCCACGTGGGCATTGACGTGGGTACCAATACCACCGCACCCAAGCTCCTGATGGAACGCGTGGGCATGACCCTCACGGAAGCCGGTTTCGCCACCAGCCTGTACTTTATTTTCCGTACCATCGGCTGCCTGAGCGGCTCGTTCATCCTGTCCAAGTTCAGCCACCGGAAGTTCTTCCTGGTCAGTGTCATCCTCATGGCCCTTTCCATGTGCGGCATGTTCTTCGGCACCACCAAGGCCATCCTGTATGTGGCCATCGCCCTGGTCGGTTTCGGTAACTCCAACATCTTCTCCATCGTGTTCTCGCAGGCCCTGCTGGCCGTTCCCGAGAAACAGAACGAGGTGAGCGGCCTCATGATCATGGGCCTGTTCGGCGGTACCGTGTTCCCGCTCCTGATGGGCTTTGCCTCCGACGCTATCGGCCAGGCCGGCGCCATTGCTGTCATGGCCGTGGGTGTGGTGTATCTGTTCACTTATCTGAATAAAGTTGGGAAATAATTATGAGTAAATTCGTTATAGGTATCGGAGAAGCCCTCTGGGACATGCTTCCCGAGGGAAAGAAACTGGGTGGAGCACCCGCCAACTTCGCCTACCATGCCAGCCAGTTCGGGCTGGAAGGCCTGGCGGTGAGCGCCATCGGCCAGGACAAATTGGGCGAGGAAATTGTGGAGGCCCTGGAAGAGCACCATCTGCCCTACCACCTGGACCGCGTGGATTATCCTACCGGCACCGTGCAGGTGACCCTGGACAGCCGCGGCGTTCCGCAGTACGAAATCAAGACCGGCGTGGCATGGGACAACATCCCGTACACCAGGGAACTGGCCCAGCTGGCCCTGCAGTGCCAGGCCGTGTGCTTTGGCTCCCTGGCCCAGCGCAGCCCCGTTTCGCGGGAGACGATCGGCCTGTTCCTGGACGCCGTACCGAAAGACTGCCTCAAGGTGTTCGACATCAACCTGCGCCAGGACTTCTATGACAAGGAAGTGCTGGAGGCCTCTTTCCGCCGCTGTGACATCCTGAAAATCAACGACGAGGAACTGGTGGTGATGGCCCGGATTTTCAACCTGCCCGGCCTGGCCCTGGAAGAGAAATGCCGTTACCTGATCAAGGAATACGACCTGAAAATGCTCATCCTCACCTGCGGCGTGAACGGCAGCTATGTCTTCTACGAAGGCGGCATGTCGTTCCTGGATACCCCCAAGGTGAAGGTGGCCGACACCGTTGGCGCCGGAGATTCCTTCACCGGTGCGTTCGTCGGCTCCCTGCTCACGGGAAAAACGGTCACCCAGGCCCACGAAACCGCCGTCAAGGTATCGGCCTTCGTGTGCACCCAGAGCGGTGCCATGCCCATTGTTCCGGATAATCTCAAGTAAATGACCAAAAAGCTTTTACTACTCATATCAGCGGTACTTCTTCTCACCGGTTGCTCCGGTGGGAAGAAGTCTCTGGTTATAGGCGTATCGCAGTGCAGCGACGACATCTGGCGCAGCAAGCTGAACGACGAACTCTCCCTCGCGGCCCGCGTGGAGGGGGTGACGCTGCGTTTTTCATCGGCCGATGACGACAGCCAGAAGCAAATGGCGCAAATCCGCCGCTTTGCCGAAGAAGGCGTGGACCTGCTCATTGTCTCGCCCAACCAGTCGCACACCATTACCCCTGCCGTAGAAGAAGCTTTTGACGCCGGTATCCCGGTCATCCTGTTCGACCGGAAAATCGACTCGCACAAATACACCGCCTTCATTGGCGCCGACAATGTGGAAATCGGGCACATCATGGGGGACTATATTGCCGATTTCCTGAACAAAAAGGGCCAGGTGGTAGAAATTCCGGGCCTGGAGGGTTCCTCCCCTGCCGATGACCGCCACAAAGGCTTTGCAGAGGCACTGGCGCAGTATCCCGGCATGACGCTCACCGTGGCGCCGTACGGCGGCTGGCTCCGGGAAGGCGGCTATGACGCCATGAAAGAAGTGATGGCCCGCGGCATCCGGCCCGATGCCGTCTTCGGGCAGAACGACCGTATGGCGTGGGGCGCACGCGAAGCCCTGGGGGCCCCTGCCGATGTGGCTTTCTTTGGCGTGGACGCCCTGCCGGAAGCCGGCCTGCAGGAAGTGATAGACGGCCATCTCACAGCCTCCTACCTGTACCCTACCCGGGGCGACCTGGTGATGGAACTGGCCTTGAATATCCTTCGTGGAGCGCCCTTCCAGCGGGAGAACCTGCTGGAGAGTGCCCTGGTAGACAGACGCAACGCCCGCATCCTCAAGATGCAGGAAGCGGAAGTGGCCAATCAGCGGGCCCATGTGGAGAACATCAACGCCCGGCTGGACACCTTTCTGATGGAATACAACACCCAGCGCATCATTATGTGGCTGGTTATTGCCTTCGCCGTCCTGCTGGTGGTGATTGCCGCCCAATCCTACTGGAGCTATATGAAAACACGCGAACTCAAGCAAAAACTGGAAGAAAGCACGGCGGCTAAACTGCGCTTCTTTACCCAGGTCAGCCACGATCTCCGCACACCCCTCACCCTGGTGGCCGGGCCGCTGGAGCACGTAATGGAAGGTCAGCTGTCCCCGGACCAGCAGCAAAACCTCCTGATGGCCCGACGCAATGTGGCCGTGCTCCAGCAGCTTGTGAATAATATCCTGGATTTCAGGCGGATAGAGAGCGGAAACCGCCCGCTCAACGCCTCTCGCTTTGACCTTCCCTCCGCCGTCCGGGAATGGATGAGCGGGTTCAGCAGCACTTCCCAAAGCCTTTCGTACGAAGGCCTCCAGGCCCTTACCATCGAAGCCGATATGCGCCTGCTGGAGCGTGTTCTGTTCAACCTCCTGGGCAACTCCATCAAGCACACCCGCCCGGACGGCCGCATCACCGTTTCCGTGAAGCAGGAAGGAGCATCGGCAGTCCTGTCCGTTGCCGATGACGGAGAGGGCATCCCGCCGGAAAAACTGCCCTTCATTTTTGAAGAGTTCTATAAAGCCGCCGAATCCAGCAACGGCACCGGCATAGGCCTGGCACTTATTAAAGCCGTAGCAGAGCTGCACAAAGGCAAAGTTAGCGTGGAAAGCACTCTGGGCAAGGGCACAACCTTTACC
>CACYHZ010000078.1 GCA_902774345.1 uncultured Bacteroidia bacterium
GATGCAAATGCGAAAACGATTGCAAAGCAGTTGAGAATCAGATTAAAACGTTTCATCATATTGAGTGTTATTAATGTCAGTAGTATGCACATAAGGACGAGGGATATAAGCATCTTTACCCCCATCCGCACGCGCAGCGTAACTGCAAATATAATAATTTTTTTAAATTAGGTGCCTTTCCAGGGCACTTTTTATTATTTCTCCTGGTCCAGAAATTCGACGAAAGCGTGGGCATCCAGGTTATAGCCGCGGGGGCCGGACAGGATGGCGCCGGTGCCGTCCAGGATGAAATAATTGGGCTGGGCATTGACGCCGAAGCGCTCCAGCACCAGGTGGGAATTTACGCGGCCGACATCCTTGAGTACCTTGCCGGATTCAGTGGTCACCCACTGGTCTTCGGGCAACTTGGTTTTGTCGTCCACATAGAGAGAGACAATGACGAAATCGTTGGCCAGGCGGTGCAGCACCTCGGGGTCGCTCCAGACGCGGGCTTCCATCTCGCGGCAGTTCACGCAGCCGTGGCCGGTGATGTCCACGAACACCCGCTTGCCGCTGGCAGCAGCAGCGGCGATGCCGTCCTCCAGGTTGTCGAAGCCCACAAGGCCGTGAGGCAGCGACAGCATCTTCCCTTCCAGGGATTGCCGGTCGGAGCCGGCAATGACGGAGTTTTGGTCATCGCTGGCCAGGTGGTAGGCGTCATGCCCGGCTTGACCGGGCATCCCCAGCACGAAATCCTGCGTCTCCATGGGCGGAAGATAGCCGCTGAGGGCCTTCAGGGGCGCACCCCACATGCCGGGAATCATATAGACCACAAAGGCGAAGTCGATGATAATGAGTGCCAGGCGGCCTACGGAAAGGTATTCCAGAGGCGTATCGTTCTTGAAACGGATCTTCCCCATCAGGTAGATGCCCAGCAGGGTGAAGCACACGATCCAGATGGCCAGGTACACCTCGCGGTCCAGCAGATGCCAGTGATAGGTCAGGTCGGCCACCGACAGGAATTTCAGGCCCAGGGCAATTTCGATAAAGCCCAGCACCACCTTCACGCTGTTCAGCCAGCCGCCGCTCTTGGGCAGCTTTTTCAGGGCCGAAGGGAAGAAGGCCAGCAGGGCAAACGGCAGGGCGAAGGCAATGCTGAAAGCCAGCATCGTGACCATAGGGGCCCAGAATTCTCCCTGGGTGCTCTTGATCAAGACGGTGCCCACAATGGGACCGGTGCAGCTGAAGCTCACCAGCACCAGCGTCAGGGCCAGGAAGAACACGCCCAGCAGGCCCTTCTTGCTGCTGCCTTCATCGGCCTTGGTGGTCCAGGACGAAGGAAGCACAATCTCGAAGGCACCGAAGAAGGAAGCCGCGAACACCATGAAAATCACGAAGAAGAGGATGTTCGGAAGCCAGTGCGTAGCCAGCCAGTTGAAGATGTCGGCCGTAACTCCCGAGCCGCCCAGGGCCCATGTCAGGCCGATGATGACACAGATGGGGACTGTGTACAGCAGGACGATGAACACCCCGTACATCCCCGCCTTGAAACGCCCTTCTGCGGGGCTGCCGGACTGTTTCAGGAAGAAGGAAACCGTCATGGGCACCATCGGGAACACGCAGGGCGTCAGGAGCATCAGGAAGCCCCATAGGATGGCCTCCAGGATGAGGCTCCAGAGATTGCCGGTCGAAGCCGGCAATGCCGCACCGTCGGCCGGCGATGACGACACACCTTTGCCTTTCACCTGAAGGGTGGTGTCGAATTCGTCCGGAGGAAGGCAGTTGCCTTCGTTGCAGGCCTGCCACTCGATGTGTACGTTTACGTCGCAGGAGCCGTTCTGCAGCGCCTGCACGCGTTGGACAATGGTCACAGGGCCCTCGCAGGTGCCGATTTCCACCTTGAAGGAATTGTCGAAAAACCGGTTCACCGGCGAAGTGATCCGCGCCGAATCCAGTACCTGGACAGCCTCGCCGCTCACGGAGAAGACGGTGGGATTGGGACCGATCAGATAATCCTCCAGATCATAGATGTGCCAACCTCGGGCGATGGTGCCGGTGGCCAGGATCTCGTACACGTTCTTTTTCACCTTGGAAGCAGATACTTCCCACTGGACGGGCTGGGGAATCTGCGCCTGGACGGGAATCATCAGGCATAGGAAAGTGACGAGTGCTAGAAAACGTTTCATCTTGATTCCTGCCAAAAAAAGAAGTGGCCCCTGCGGGATTTGAACCTGCGACCCACGGATTATGAGTCCGCTGCTCTAACCGCTGAGCTAAGGGGCCTTCTGATAAAATCAGGATTGCAAAGGTAACAACTTTCGCGAATTAATCAAAACATCATCCGAAGGATACGCAGCTTCCGCTTCTCGTTCTCTCCGCCATAAGGGTGCTCCCTGAGGGAAAGATTAAGGCGCGTCCGCCCTTTCAGCACGGTCTGAGGGTGGGTAAACTCCCGGAAGCCCCACTCGCCGTGGTAAGCACCCATCCCGGAATGGCCGGTGCCGTTGAAGGGCACGCCTTTCACCATCATGTGCACACAGACTTCGTTGATGCATCCGCCTCCGTACTGCTGGGTTTGCATGACACGGTTTGCCCATTTCAAATCCTTGGTAAACAGGTACATAGCCAGCGGATGTTCCCGCTCAGCCACCACCTCCATCAAGGCGTCGATTTCCGCATCCCGGAACGGGACCACCGGCAGCAGCGGGCAGAAAAGTTCCTGCCGGACGATGGGCTCGTCAATGCCTACGGGATAGATGACGGTGGGCGAATAGCGCTGCGTCCCACGGTCTCCGGTTCCGCCGAAACGGATGCGGGAACGGTATTCGTCGGCCAGGGCGGCGCAGTTGTCCCAGGCCCGGGCGGTAATGAGCTTGGGATACTCGGGATGCTGGTGGGGGCACTCCCCTATCTGGGCGATGAAAGCTGCCTGCAACTCCTGCAGGAAAGGCTCCGCTACCTCTTCGGCCACCGCCACCTGGTTCACGTTGATGCAAATCTGTCCACTGTTCAACAGCTTGAAAAACGCGATCTTGCGGGCGGCATCCTTCAGGTTGGCATCCTTCCGGACAATGGCCCAGTTGCCGGTTTCGCCACCCAGTTCCAGGGCCACGGGCGTCAGGTTCCGGGCCGCCTCCGCCATTACATGCTTGGCTACGGCCGGTGAGCCCGTATAGAAAATCTTGTCGAAACGCTGGGCCAGGCAAAGGTCGGCCACATCGTGTCCTCCGTCAATCAGGGTGACATATTCCGGCGGGAACACTTCGGCACAGAACTGCTTGAGCACCGCCGTGCAGGCCGCCGATTTGGAACTGGCCTTGATGACGACGGTGTTGCCGCCGCTGATGGCCGCGGCCACCACCCCCAGCGTAAGCAAAATGGGGAAATTGAAGGGGCTGATCACCAGCGTCACCCCATACGGCATCTTATAGACCTTGGTGACCGTGCTGGGGAAACACATCAGCCCGCTGAAATGGCGTTCCGGGCGGGCCCAGCGGCGCAAGCCGTGAATCATCTCGGTCACCTCCGTGATCACGGGGCCGATGTCGCAAAGATACGCTTCCGTCCTGCTCCGGCCCAGATCCTGCGCCAGGGCGTCCTCGAACCGGGTTTCATACGCGGCGACGGCCGACCGGAGCTTTTTCAGCTGCTGAATCCTCCACTTCAGCGGGAGGGTGGTTCCGCTGCGGAAAAACTGGCGCTGGGCCTCCACAATGGCCTTTATGCTGCTTTCGGTATAGCTTTCCATAACAAATCGATTGGGTTTCCACAAATGTAATCATTATCGGACAGAATGTCAACATTTGCCCCAAAACGGAAAAATTACCATCTTTGCAGGATATTTCGTTCTCGTATGCGCGAAAACAAACAATACAGCAAATTAGAATTGTTCACAAT
>CACYHZ010000079.1 GCA_902774345.1 uncultured Bacteroidia bacterium
CCGCACGCCGACGACATCGACTTCCAGATCGAGGCCGATTTCATCGGCATGCTGTACCCCGGCCAGGTGAACAAGGCTTCGGAACTGAGCGACCGCATCGGCCACATCATGAACTACGGAGACGGCTGGTACGGAGGCGTTTACATCGGCGCGATGTACTGCCTGGCCTATGTCTGCAACGACATCCCCACCATCGTCACCGAGGCCCTGAAGACCATCCCGGAAGGCACCAAGTTCCACAGCACCATCGCCGACGTCATCAAATACTGGAAGCAGTATCCGAACGACTGGAAACAGTGCTGGTTCGAAGTGACCAACCGCCACGCCAATGACGTGGGCTGCCCGGAAGGCGTCTGGAACGGCTTCAACATCGACGCCACCATCAACAGCGCCTTCGTGGTCATCGGCCTGCTGTATGGTGAGGGCGATTTCTACAAGACGATGGATATCAGCACCCGCTGCGGCAACGACTCCGACTGCAATCCCGCATCGGCCGCCGGCATCCTGGGTGTGATGTATGGCTACAGCGCCATCCCCGAGCAGTGGAAGAAAGGCGCCGAGCGCATCAAGGACATCCCCTTCCCATACACCTCCCTGTCGCTGGAACAGGTGTGCCAGGCCAACTATGATTTGCTGCTTTCCTGCAACGAAACCACTGCAGACGGCATCTTTTTTAACGTAGAGAGACCGGAAGCGGTTCGCTATGAGCAAAGCTTCGAGGGAATCAAGCCCGTGGAAAAGCGCGTGCTTAAAAAAGCCTTCACCACTTCGGTGGACCTCCCCTTCCAGGGGAACAGCATTGTGGTGGAAGGCAGCGTCCGGAAAACCGGCCACGCCGACGACAGCTACATAGCCGATATTACGGCCCTCCTGGACGGAGTGGAAATGGAACACTTTACGATGCCGATTGATTACATCAAGCGGAAGTACGAGATTTTCAGCGCCTACTGCTTTGGCAGCGGGCAGCATGTGTTGACCCTCCGCCTGAACAATCCTCACCCCGATTACGAACTGTATGCCTCTGAAATGGTTGTTTATGATGAAGAATAAACTCTTTCTGTTAACGGTATGCACCCTGGTGCTGGTCTCCTGCGGCTGTGAGAAGAAGCGGGAACTGCCCCCGGTGGACCCGCCGGCTTTCCAGCGGTATTCCCAGGACAACACCCTGAACAGCAAGATATTACGCACCGTCGTAAACTTCTCCGTCTATTATCCGGCCAGCTATATGACCGACCTGGAGAAGCGTTATCCGGTGGTGTATATGCTGCACGGTTACGGGGACGACAACAACTCCTGGAACGGCAGCTGGCTGCACGCCAACAGCAAGATCGACAGCTGGACGGAGAAGGGCCTGGGGGAAATGATCTACGTGTTCCCGCAGGGCTTCAAGACCTACTACTGCAACCGCTACGACGGCTCGTTCAGCTATATGGACATGTTCGTGGACGAGCTGATTCCGTTCATCGACAATAAATTACGGACCATTCCGGACAAGCAGCACCGCGCCATCACCGGCTATTCCATGGGCGGTTTCGGTGCTGCGGCCCTGCCCGAAAAGCATCCGGAACTGTTCATCGCCAGCGCTCCCCTTTCCATGTCCGTGCGGACCGACTGGCAGTACAAGGAAGAATCCCAGGACGGCTGGAACAGCCAGTGGGGAAAGATCTTCGGCGGCTTCGGAGCCTCCGGTGACGCCCGTATCACGGAGTACTACAAACAGCACTGCCCCCTGCATTATTTCAATGCCGAAAACAAGGAGGCCCTTTCTACGGTGCACTGGTACCTGATCTGCGGCGACAACGAGGAAAACCTCCTGTATGCCAATGACGAGCTCCACTGCATCATGCGGGACAACGGCTATGCGCACGAGTACCGCGTGGTGGACGGCGGGCACAGCTCCTCCGTTTGGATGCCGGCCCTGGACGAAGTGCTGCCCATGTTCGACTATTACATGAACGGCGGCAACCTGTGGGCACCGGAGGATGCCTCCGGCTTTGTCCCTTCCACCCTCGAGACCGAGGCCGATGGCGCCTTCCTCTCGCCGGCCTACAAGGAAAAAGGCACGGGAACCCTCCTTTTCGTCTCGCACGACGGTCTGGACCAGGAAAGCCTGAAGGACCTCATGGCGGTGGCAAAGGGCAGTTCGGACCAGGCGGCCTTCGCCCTGCTCCCCTGCGACATCGGCCAGAAGCCCCTGACGGAATGGATGGCTGAATGGGAGGCCCGTTACCCCGGCGAAAAGCGCTATGTGCTGGGCATTGAAGCCGGCGCGGCCCCTGCCCTGGCCCTTTCTTCGAACACCTTCGCCCGCAGTTTTTACCTGAATCCTGTTGTCGGAGACCACTTCAACGTTTCCGAGGACCAGGAAATCTACTTCGCCGGCACCGACCTGGATGCCCACTACCGGGATATGGACAGGCTGTACTGCGCCTGCAAGGGCGGCAAGGCCGCCTTCGAGTACCGGATCGTGAACGGCAAGAGCGGCGCCCCCCTCTATAACCTGGACCGGAGTTTACAATCAATTTTATCCTATATTACCTATTAACCATTAATTTATTAACATTATGAAAAAAGTTATCTATGCAATCGCCATTATGGTAGTGGCAGCCTGCGCTTTCACTTCCTGCAAGAAAGCCGAGGAACCCAAGATCCAAAAGCGCCTGATCATGTGCGGCGACGAGTGGGACAAGTACTACTTCACCTACAACGCCGACGGCACCATCAAGGAAGCCAAGCGCAATCCTTCCAACGAAGCCGGTTGGGGTGGTTATGAGCGTATGTGGACCTTCACCTGGAACGGTAAGAACGCCACTGTCAAGTATGTCAAGGAAGGCGAGGAGCAGACTCCGCTGTCCATCACCCTTGGCGGCAATGGTTACATTGAGTCCATCACCGACACCTGGGGCGACACCCGCAAGTGCACCTATGACCTGGAAGGTCACCTGCTGAAGGTCTTCAAGGGCGACGAGCTCAAGTGCAACTGCGTGTGGGAAGGCGGCAACCTGATCAAGTGGTCCCGCTTCTCCGACGGTGCCGAGCAGTTCAAGATCCAGAGCTTCCTGATGGTCGAGAATACGGCCGGCATCTTTGCCGACGCTACCGACAAGGCCGGTCTGGACCGTTGGATGTTTGAACTGGGCCTGTTCGGCAAGCCTTCCAAGCTCCTGCTGGAGAACGCTGCCTGGGAAGGTGCCGAAGATTATGCCACCCACACCTACACCAAGGACGCTGACAACTTCGTCACCAAGGTGGAGAAGTTCTACGGCGGCGAACTGGATCAGACCTACGAGTATCAGTGGGAAGTGATCAAGTAATCACCTGCGCTTCTTTTACGGCCTCCCCTCCCCGGGGAGGCTTTTTTTTGCTTTGCTCCATGGAAAATACTATATTTGTACGATTATAGCTAAAAATCTATGGAAACACTTAAAAGAACCAAAATCAAGGCGCTGCTGGCTTCGGAGCCCGGCGCAGAGGTGCTGGCCAAAGGTTGGGTCCGCACCAAGAGAGGCAATAAACAGGTCAAGTTCATCGCCCTCAACGACGGTTCTACCATCAATAATATCCAGATTGTAGCCAATACGGAGCTTTTCGACGAAGAGCTGCTGAAGCGCGTCACCACCGGCGCCTCCCTGGCCGTTAAGGGAGAGCTGGTAGCCTCGATGGGCAGCGGACAGGCCGTGGAAATCCAGGCCCGGGAGATTGAAGTGCTGGGCGACTGCGACCCCATGCGCTTCCCCCTGCAGAAGAAGGACACCACCCTGGAATACCT
>CACYHZ010000080.1 GCA_902774345.1 uncultured Bacteroidia bacterium
CGGCGGTCCGGGCCGTCGTAGTGGACGATCTGGTAATTGGCCGCAGCGATGGCGGGTTCCGCCACCAGGTCCTCCAGCACGTGCCGGTTCTCGATTTCCGAAACACCCAGCACGGCATGCCAGGCACCGTTGTCTTCCTTCATCGCGGCAATCACCTTGGCCATATTCTGCAACTTCTTGGCATATTTGGCTTCGGTCCACTCGTTGGCACCGTCCGGCAGGTATTCATAGTCGTTCTTGCCTTCGTCGTGGTAGGTGTCGAAGAGGTTCTCCAGATTGTAAAATCCGATGACGTAGGACTTGGACTTGCCCTTGGCCGGACCTGCGCAGAGTTGGGTCGTGAACCCGAACAGGAACACGAGCAGCAGGGCCGCAAACGGGGATAGGAGTCGTTTCATGTTAACAGTCATTAGTATTCAAGTGTTTCTCAATCCCAGAAGGAGCTGTTGGGCGTGGCCGCTTCCAATTGGGCAGGCAGCTCTTTTCCCAGTTTCTTTTCCAGATTGGGGAAGAAGTCGATGCCGGTCTGCCGTTCCAGTTCGTCAATGGAACAGATATAGGCCATGCAGTCCCCGTTGTAGATGGCATGGTCGTGCGGAAGGATGAAGCCCGCCATCATGTAGCCTTCCGTATTCTTGGCATAGGATGAGCGACCGCTGTACAGCAGCGCCTTGAAGTAATGGGTGGGCACCTTCACGTAGAAGCCGGAGTTACGGGATGTGGTAACGGTGGCGTTCTGGTACAGGCAGCCCGTTACCACATACATGGTATCGGCCTTGGAAGCGTAATTCCGCACCTTGCCCTCCAGGTCCCCCCAGATGCCGGCATTGAAGTCGTAATCCTGCGGGGTCAGGTTGGTGGGCACGTAGGTGGACGCATTGGTGGCGTAGGACGTCAGACGGTCGGCCGAAGGCAACTGGTGGCCGCGGGTCCATCCCAGACCGTAGGAGCCGTTGGTGAGGTCGGGCTGGATGCCGGCAGGAAGGAGCGGGTCGAAGCCCCAGGCATCGGAACGCTTCCCGCTGCCCCGCAGGGCATCGTTCAGCGGATAGGCCACCCACAGCGACAGATGGTTGTCATAATCCCAGTAGCAGGAGAAATTGCGGACGCCGCTAGCGGCGCTGCCTTTGTAGGCCCCTCCCTGCATATTGTGAATCAGCACTTCCAGTCCATCGCCCGCCTGGGTAGCGGGCAGTTCCAGCCAGTCAATGCCGTCAGCTACGTCATAGCCGTATTTCCCCTTGCTGGAGCTTCCGTGGTCCGTCTTTCCGTTCTGGGTCAGCAGCAGCGACTTGCTGCCAGGGCCCTTGGCCTGCTTCAGTACCACGTTCACCCGGCGGACATCCGTTGAGGGATTCGCGTCGAAATGCAGGAAAACATCGGCCTTGCTGCCGCTGCCGGAAGCAGGTTCCACACGGGCCCAACCGCCGTCTCCGTCGGGGAATTCCAGCGTAAGGGTCCATTCCCAGGTGGCCCCCACGGCCAGGAAAACGCTGCTGCCATCAGCATCCAGATAATGGCTGGCCGTCTTCAGGGAAAGCAGCGAATCCTCCTTCTGGCAGCCCGCCAACAAGAGGACTGCCAGAAGAGAGAAGACGTAAACCCTGAATCTGTTGCCCATAAATGCTTACTGAGCTACGTAAGTAACTTCAATACTGGTCATACGGACCTGAGCACCGGAAGCGGTAAAGGAAACGCTCTTGGAAGAGCCCGTCCATGTGCCCTGGGTGGCCGTTGCTGAATAGCCGGCCGGGGCGCCACTGCCAAACTTGTCGGCACCATTGTCGCCGCCCTTCGAAGTAATCACGATTTTGGTGATGTTTCCTGCAGATGAGGAGATGGTCATCACCTTGTTCTTATAGATACGGATATCCTGTGAGTTTTGGTTACGGGCGCCGGATTCAAGATCCAGAGTAATACTCTCAAGGACAGTAGAGTAATGAGCTCCATTGGTAGTAATCTCGACTCCGGTAGCTGTATCGAAGTTAAAGGTTACCGTACTTTCCTCGCCGGGTTCGGGACCGGGGCCAGGGCCAGGACCGGGTTCACTGCCGGCTACGAAAGCTGAAGGGAAGTTCGGATCGGTCGTGGCCAACACATAATCGCTTTCTGCCTGCGGGTCAGAATTGTACTGCAGGGCCATCACGGCAAAGTAATAGGTTCTGCCGTCTTCCAATTCATCGACCTCCCAGAACTGCGCATCCTCTGCATCCTCATCGTCGAACTGACCGGCGATGGCATTCAGCGTGGTGCCGGTATCCATAAAACCGGTAGCGGCATAGACAAAGCCGTCTTCATCGGCGTCCTCGTTCGTGGGATCCACATACGTCAGTTCCCAGTAATAGTAGTCGGTGCCGTTAATGGCCTCCCAGGAAGCAAAGAAGCCATCTTCGGTCTGATGCAGATCATACACCTCGATGAGCTTGATTTCCGGTTCGGGTCCGGGCGTGTCGCCACCGGTGTTGCCGTTCAGGCTGTACAGATAGGCCTCATTGGCCACGGTTTCAGGCGTGTTGCCCTTGTAGTTCATCAGCGCACCGCAGATGACAACATCGTCGCCCACCTTGATGTCGGTGCCGCTGGAGTACTGCACATTGCCCAGATAGAGTACGCGGAAGCAGTAGAATTCATTGCTCTGGGAGCCGTCCTCGGAAATGTAGAAGGAAGCGTTGCCATAGGTACCACTCTCACCATAGGTGCCCTTGTTGGCGATGCGGGAGATCTTACCCTTCACGTACAGGACATCCGTCTTCTCATACTCGGTGTTGCTGGTCCAGGTCAGGTCCTTGACGGCGTCGAGGGCGCCAGGCACATTGAACGGATCAGCCTGAGTGCCTGAACCCGTGATGTCGCCGGGTTGGGGTTCCGGTTCAGGTCCGGGCGTGTCACCGCCAGTGTTACCGTTCAGGCTGTACAGGTAGCTCTCGTTGGAGACGGTTTCAGGGGTGTTGCCCTTGTAGTTCATCAGCGCACCGCAGATGACCACGTCGTCACCCACCTTGATATCGTCGCCGCTGGAGTACTTGGCATTGCCCAGGTACAGGATGCGGAAGCAGTAGAACTCGTTGCCCTGCTCGCCGTTATCGGAAATATAGAAGGAAGCGTTGCCATACGTGCCGCTTTCACCGTAAGTGCCACCGCTGGCAATGCGGGAGATCTTACCCTTGACGTACAGTACATCCGTCTTCTGGTAATCAGTGCTACTGGTCCAGGTCAGGTCCTTGACGGCATTGATGGCGCCGGCCACGTTGAACGGATCGTCCTTGGTACCGGTACCGGTGATGTCGCCGGGTTCGGGTCCGGGGGTGTCGCCGCCGGTGCTGCCATTCAGGCTGTACAGGTAGGAACCCTTCTGGACGGTTTCAGGGGTGTTGCCCTTGTAGTTCATCAGTTCGCCGTAGATGACCACTTCGTCGCCCACTTTCACCTGCTCGTTGCCTTCGGCCCAGCGGTTGTTGCCCAGATAGAGCACGCGGTAGGCGGTGAGCTGTGCACCTTCGGCCGTACCGTCGTCGGAGATGACGAAGGTACCGTTACCGAAATC
>CACYHZ010000081.1 GCA_902774345.1 uncultured Bacteroidia bacterium
GGCTCATGCGCGGCACCGGCATAATAGCCACACCATACCTGCAGGATATTCTCCTGCGGAAAACCCATGTCCTTGTTCATCATGAACTTGGTCTGCACATGAACGTACAGCGCCATCAGGATGAAGAGGAACGACAGCACAAACTGGAGGCCTACCAGGACATTGCGCAGCGTCTTACCTTTCACACTCATCGCGTAGGAACCCTTCAGCACCAGCGCGGCAGGCTGAGCTGTGGAATAGAGTGCCGGAGCAATTCCGGCAATCACGGCAGAGATCAGTGCAATGCCAAGCATCAGGATCAGAATGCCGGTATTATCCTTCAGGGCAATACTATCTGAGACATACGATGCCCAGGACGTTCCGGCGATGACATGCATGATGAGAGCCGCAATGGCGAAAGCCACCAAAGCAATCAACCCGGCATGCATCAGTTGGCGTCCGATCAAAGAGCCGCGCCCTTCTCCCAGCACCTTGCGGGTGTTGATGCTCTTGATGCGGAAAGGAATCTCCGCGAAAGCAAAGTTGATGAAACTTCAGAAGCCCGTACATCCCTCTCGAAATGTGCATCATGCAAATTGCTCAAGCGGAATCCCTTGCGGACACTGTCAACTTCGTCCGCATCGATATTATCCCCAAAAAACGCTATAAGTTCATCCAGCATAGCCGATGCAGTCTCTTTTGCCTGAGACGGGTCCTTCAGCTTCACGAATGAAGGGAAAGACCATTCATCGGTTTTGTCTATCCATTTGTCGCCAAGATTCTCGAAGATGCCGTAGTGCATGCTGTAGTTGCGCGGAGAATTCTTGAAAACACCTACGATACGGGCCGTGGTTCCGTCCCCAGTCTGAAGAATCTTGCCGATGGCGCTTTCATCGCCGAAGAACAATTCGGCAAATGCCTCGTTTATGACCGCAGTGCCTGCAGCCGTGAACTCCCTGGCCGAACCTTCCACCCACTCGAAAGGAAAGACTGAGAACATGGTACTGTCCACCAGAATGGCTGGAACGGTGACGGCTGATTCCTTGTCTCCCTCCCGATAGTAAACCTGATTTCCCAATCCCATCATCGTGCCAACTGCCTCAATGTTGGGACTGGACAACCTGATTCTTTCAATCATCGGCCGGCAGAAATGGGAAGAGAACAGTCCGTCATCAATCCAGTTATTCTCCATCCGGAACACTTGTTCATGGCCTTCGAAATTGGCATCATAGGTCGTGTCCCAGCGCACTTGCACCATCAGGATCATCGCCGCGGCAAAGGCCACGCTCATTCCCAGGATATTAATCAGCGTCGAAACGCCTGTCTTTCTGAATACTTTCATACGTCCGATTAAAGCTCGTTCTTCACATCCGAGACTATCTGACCGTCGAAGAGGTCTATGGTCCTCTGCGCCTGGGCTGCATCCTTCTGTGAGTGCGTCACCATCACGATGGTCGTGCCCTCGGCGTTGAGTTCTTTCAGGAGGTCCATCACTTCCTTGCCGTTCTTGGAGTCCAGGTTGCCGGTGGGCTCATCGGCCAGAATCAGTTTCGGGCCTGCCACGACGGCGCGGGCGATGGCGACGCGCTGCTGCTGACCGCCGGAAAGCTGCTGCGGGAAGTGCTGGGCACGGTGGCTGATGTTCATCCGCTTCATGATGTCCGTCACCTTCTGCTTGCGCTCGGCGGCAGAAATGTTCAGATAGCGCAGCGGCAGCTCAATGTTCTCATACACATTGAGTTCGTCAATCAGGTTGAAGCTCTGGAACACGAAGCCGATGTTGCCCTTGCGGAACTTGGTGCGCTCCTTCTCCTTGAGGTTCGCCACCTCGGTGCCGAGGAGCTCGTAGGAGCCGCTGGTCGGGTTGTCCAGCAGGCCCAGGATGTTCAGCAGCGTGGATTTGCCGCAACCCGAAGGACCCATGATGGCGACGAATTCGCCGTCCTTGATTTCAAACGATACGCCGTTCAGGGCCGTGGTCTCGATTTCTTCCGTCCGGAAGATTTTGGAAAGGTTGGATACTTGAATCATCTTTATGGTATTTACACTTTTGCCGTTTGACAAGACGTAAACAAACACCGAGCCATTTAAGTTAATGTACTATATGTCAAATATTTACGAAATGACGAGAGGTGTAAAAACTGTAAAGGACTTTACACAAAGTGTAAATATGGGTTTACACTCTGTGTCAATCAAAGATCCAAACAAAACCTCACCACAACCTCCCTTGGTCTCAAATACGTCAAAGTATAGGACTGTACCGCCGAGGAGATGTGTACCCGTTCATATTGAGAAGTCCCCACCAGGTTCCGGCCCGCGAGCGACAATTCCCACCGGTCTGCCTTGTAACTGACCGACGCGTCACAGAACCAATTCACGCCGAAGTCCCTCTCGCTGCTGTGGTATAATTCGTTGTGCAGGGAAATCATCCACCTCTTTGCCGGCAGGAAGTTCAGCTGCATCCGGTGTTCCCAGTCATTCACGCTGGCCGTCGCAGCCCCTTCCACGCTTCGCCTGGTCATCTCAAGCAGGGAACCGCCTTCCACCGTCATCCACCGGGCAGGTTTGAATGAGTAATCCAAGGATACCGTGTATCCGGCTGTCCTGGCATCCACCACCTTACCAGCAGACAAATAACTGTAATCGCTCAGCAGGGCCGCCCCGGAAATCCCGATCACTGTCCTGCACCAGGAGAATGATTTGGAGATCCTTCCGTCCAACAAATATGTGTTTGCGTCATACGTCTGGCCGCTTGCCTGCTGCACGTAAATGCCGGAATCGATGGCATTGGCATAAAGAAGATTTCCCTTGCTCCGGGTAAACACCGGGTTGATGCTGAAGAATAGGCCATAAACCGGATTCCGGTAGGAGTACGTTCCGGAAACGGTATGGGACAGCTGGACATCCGGAATGCCCGTGCCGACGTACTGACTCCTGTAGGAAGTATAGACCGGTGCGTCCACAACCTTCGTCCCTTGTATCGGGTTGGCGGATAGCCGGTAATAAACCAACATCGAGGACGTGGGAGAGAGCTTCCAGTTCCAACGGACCGTTGGCTCGAAACAGACTCCCTGCTGCACGTTCCGGTCATACTGCCTGCGCTGGTAGCTTATCCTCAGGAGGCCGTCCAGCTTGTGGCTCCCGAACTCGCGCTGCAGGGCCGGTTCTGCATAGGGCATCAGCAGGCTCCAGAGGTGGTCGTTGATTTGCTGCCGCCTGGCATCCATGCCCAATTTCCCGCTGAACATCCATTTGCCGATACGATGCGATCCATGCCCAATTTCCCGCTGAACATCCATTTGCCGATACGATGCGACACACTGGCATAATTGCGCGTAGAAAACAGCCCCAGGTCAAGCGTCTCCTGTTTCCCGTCGAGCGTGAGCAGCTGCCCGGGAAGCCAGGTATAGCCAGTGGAAGAGAACAGTCTCCAAATGTGTCCGTCCTTTGTCGTATGCGACATCGAGAGGTCTTCCGATACGCTCCGCTTCCAAGGCCTCACCATCAAATCCGTCGCGTTGCCGTCCAGGTTCATCACGCCGGAGCTGGCGTTCCAGTCCGCAAAGACCTTGGTTCGGCTATTCAGATAAGTTTTCGCTGAGTTCAGGGTATAATCCACTTCTTCCGTGACTTCCCGGCGGCGCCCAGTCACATCCCAATCCTCTACAATGACGGGCATCCCGGCGATGGTCAGGTAAGTAGTACGACTGAGACTCTGTTGCCCTTCCCGGTCCAGAAGCCCACTCACCTGTAAGCGGAGCTGGGAGTCGGCCCCGGTCTTCAGCAACCAGTTCCCGGCCAGCAGATGACTTGAGTTGAAAGTGTATCTCTCCCGCTCAAACTCCGGTCCGTTCAAGGAGATCATATCCAGCAGACCGTTTTCCATCCTGTAACCGGTCAAATCCGTCAGGTCCGCCACCTCCGCGCCAATATCCTTGCCCGTATCATTGTTCTTGTAGAGCATCAGGGTCTGGAAATGCTTATTGAACTGCATCCCCATCAGGCGATTATCGTAAAGCCACTCCCTGCCGTATCCGACGCCCAAATCGGCCAGTCCGGACCAGGTGGATTTTGCCTCATCCTTCAGCACCAGGTTGATGGCTGCCTGCTCGCTGAAGCTCACATCCCGGAGCGACTTGATGGCCTGGTGATTCTCCAGCACCTGCACATCCTTCACCTTGTCGGCCGACAGGTTCTCGCTGGCCAGCGCATACTGGCTTCCCATCAAATCCATCCCTTCGATGTAAAACTTGTTGATGGGTTTGCCCTGATACTCGATGGTGCCGCTGGCCTTCACCTCCAGTCCGGGCATCTTGCCGATGACATCGGCGATGCTCCGGTCTTGCGCCTGCTTGAAACCACCCACTGAGTAGGTCAGCGTATCTCCGTTCTCTTTGATACGTTCAGCAGTAACGGCTACCTCCTTCAGTTGAAATCCTCCGGCCTCCATCCGGATCTGCTGACCATCTTTGAACTGCCCTGCAGGAATGCTGACCGTCTTGAACCCCATAAAACTGGCGGTAATCCTCTCCAGCCCTGCCGTTTTCTTCAACTGAAAGGTCCCGTCGGTTCCGGTTACGGCAAAACTGAGCACCTTCCCGTCCGCCCCGTAAGCCATCACATTGGCTCCGGCAAGCGCCTTTCCGGCATCGTCCACGACAATGCCGGAGAGCGGCTCCTGAGCGAAAACGCAAACCGCCGAGAGCAGCAGGAAAAGAACAATGGCCAGGCGTTTCATCTTATTCCAGATCCAGGTAGTTCTGCTTGGGGCGACTTTCGTTTAGGTCGATATCCTTACCGTCTTCCGACACGACCTTCACAACAGTTCTGCTATCGACACCCATTTCCCGGAGTTTGTCAGCGTACGATTGCCCATTGGCTTTATCCCGGAGCTCCATGTATTTCTTCCTGGTACATTTGACGGCTTTGTCCTTGCGGGAAAGCTCCACAACCGCATCGGCAGGATCCTGCTCAAGTCCTACGGCGGTAAAGTGGAACAGCCCGGCGGCATCCACCGCATCCAGAATCAATCCAGGCAGTCCGCCTAGGACATACGGGCCATAGGATACCGGAATCTCCGGAGCAAACCAAACCGTCCAGTCACGGCCATACACCATTGCCTTTGCCTGGAGACAGGCATACCCGCACACTGTCGTGTCCCGGCCGGTCGTTTCCCAGGACATCTGCGGAAGCTTCTCCTCATACCACATTTTATCACTCACGATATCATTGAGGTAAGTGTACCTTCCCTCTGCCGAAGGCTCCACGAGCACTTCAAGCGGGTTGGGGTTCGGAAATTCACTCCTGATGGTCCGGAGCCTGGCCATCACGGAAGTGACATCATTGTCGCCCACCACTTCATCAATCACCTTGTCCTTGGCCCTGTTGTTGGGGCTGTAGAATACGGCGCTCGTTTCGCCGATATCCAGATGCCAGCGATAAACCTGGCGCTGGGGCCCATATTGGGCGTCGCAATCATACGTCACACGGTACTGCGCCTTTTCCTGTGCGCCGGCCATCAGGGCCGAGAGCATCAACACGAAAACAAGAATCTTTTTCATCGTAATATGTGTTATTGTCATTCTGAGCAAATCGAAGAATCTGCCGCAAAAGTAAGCCTTGCTGCCCGGAAACATGGTTAACGGAACGTTAAGAGAGTGTTAACAAGTGTTAACGGCCGCCCGAAATCCCTTGATTCTTGCTACCTTTGCTCCGTGAGATTCAGGAAATCATATCTTCTGCCCCTGCTGGCCATCATCTCCCTGGCGGCCATCGCGGCGTATGAACTCTACTGGATCAAGGGCCTGTACAAGACCCGCCGGGAAGCGGCAGTGTCCGAAATCCGGGTTTCCATTACCTGGGCGGAGATGGAGGAACTCACCGCCCGGCGGAAGCAGTCTTCGGACAGCGTTCATTTCTCGGCACAGGTTTATAGTGGAAGCGATGTCCGGCTTTCGAAAATCGTCACCACACAGTTCGCTTCGCCAGGAGACAGCATCCCTGAAGCCATTACAGTGGCCAAGGTGGATAAGCCTTTTGAGGCCGATTTTCTCGGAGAAACGGCCGGCAAAACGAACCTTCCCGTCATGGACAGCATCCTCACGCACCGGCTGGACTCCCTGGGCTATCCGCTGGAGCACCGGATTCGATGGACGGGGAAGAAGTCCTGGCCGAAGCCCAAACACCGGCGTACATTTCTTCCTCGCGGGATGAGCACATATCCATGACCTCCATCGCCAACCGCGGTGCCGGATATGAACTATACTGCGAACCCATGACCGGCTCCGTCCTCCGAGGAATGATGGGCGTCCTCCTGATGTCTGCCGGCATCCTCCTCATCCTGGGACTGGTCTTCTATCTAATGATGCGGGCCCTGCGCAAGCAGCGCGAGCTGGACGAGATGAAGTCCGACTTCACCAGCAACATGACCCACGAGCTGAAAACCCCCATCGCCGTGGCCTATGCCGCCAATGACGCCATGCTGGTCTACGGCCTTGACAAGAATCCGGAAAAACGGGAAGAATATCTGAAGGTCACGCGGGAGTCCCTGGAGAAACTGAACGGAATGGTGGAGCAGATCCTTTCCATG
>CACYHZ010000082.1 GCA_902774345.1 uncultured Bacteroidia bacterium
GGAGCCCATGCGATGCTCCTGGCGCCACTGACGGGCTACGTTGATGGTCATGGCGCGCAGCGACTGTTCGCGGGTGATGGCTTCCTTTTCATTGTTCGGGGAGTCTATGCCGCCAAGCACTTGCTTCGGATACGAACGTTTTTCCGCCGTGTAAATGCTGTATTTCACATTCATCATCGGAGAAACGGGATAGTCGGAATGGAAGACCACGTTGGCGCCCGCATCGTAGAAAGACTTGATGGGATACGCATTCGCTGCCAGCTCCTCTCCCACATACGAGACTTCTATTTCATAATGACCCGGAATTTTCGCTGTCCATAGCGGCGGAACTGCCGGAACGGAACCGGTTTCCGCCATGCGGCGGATATCCTCCTCTGTCACAAAGTGCAGATGCGCCAGCACGTTGCGCTGATCTTTATTGCCGGTAATCTTTTCCGCATCCTCGATGCAGCCCAACATAAAGTGCGTTGCGCCTCCTCCTTCGGAGTGGACATGGACGGACATGCCTTCCTTGTCCGCCTCGGTAATCAGCTCCACCATTTTGTCATGATCGTTGAAGCGCTCCACGCCGTGATAGCCGGGTTCGTCAGCGTAATCCTGGTTCTGCCAGGCTGTATGCGCTTCGGTCACACCGTCCAGAAACGCCTTGGCGCCGACAATATGGAAATACTCGCCGCTTATCGTAGCGCGCTGCGCTGCGATACGGGCGATCTCCGCCTTCGGATTTTCAATATTGTCCAGAACATACATATAGGCATAGGTGCGCAGCTTCAGTTTGCCTTCCTGCTCCAGCTCATGGTAGGCCCTGGGCGCATCCCGGTGGACGATCTCCGCACCCGCGTCACAAACGGCAGTGAAGCCGCTCCTGAGGGCGAAATCCTGCCAGGCCAGCAGATATTCCTTGATATCTTCGATTGTAGTGGGAAGCTTCGGCACGATTTCAAACACGGGACCTTCACAGATATAGCCGTCCGGTTCACCGTTCTCGTCCACATGCACCTGGTCATAGCCATATTTTTTCGCGTAGGCCGCGTCAATGCCGGCCCATTCCAGCGCCTTTGTATTGAGCAGCATGGAATGTCCGCCGCCGGTTTGCAGGAGCAGCGGCTTATCCGGACAGATTTCGTCCAGGTACGCTTTGGTGACGTATTCGTCATTCTCGATCCACCCTGCGCCTACGTAGAACTCGCGTTTCGGGTTCTTCGCAATGAATTCTTTTATGATTTCACGGTATTTGGCATAATCAGTCAGGCCGGCCTGCATCAGGTCCGCCTGTCCGATAAAACGGAGGCCGGCCAGGTGACCGTGGCAGTGGGACTCCAGGAAGCCGGGATAGATAAAGTTCTCACCGTAATCCAACACCTTCGCGTCGGCGCTGGCCAGCTTTTTCGCCTCCTCTGCACTGCCGATATAGGCAAATACGCCGTCCTTCACCAGCGCCGCCTTGGCAAAAGGCCTCTTCTCATCCATGGTGATGATGTTGCCAAGAATAATCGTTTGTCTCATGGTACAACTCTCCTTTTATTTATTGTAGTGTGACAGGGGGGACGGACCCTCCCTGTCTGCCCGATTCAGTTCTGTCAGCTTCAAGGGGTACGTAATGAATCTCATCAGTCTAGCCTGAAGAAGCAGGAAGTATTATTGAATGACTTCCTAAGGACAATCATTTTTTGGGGTTGAATTCAGTCCCACAGTCATTTCCGGGGCAAGGCCCATGTCCTATGGTCGAACAGCCATTCACATCCCAGCACGCACCGCCAGCCACCTGATGAAGCTCCGCCTGGTCAAGCTCTACATCCGAAAGCTCATCCAGGTATGCCTCGGCCTCTTCCTGGGTAATGTCGTACCCTTCGGATTTTGCATACGCCCTCAGTTCGTCGGCAGTATTGCACTGCATGGCTTTATAAATCTGTTCTTTTGTGACTTCGTTTTCGTTGATTGGCATAATGAAGTCCTCCTTGAATTATTTGTATTTTAAATGCCCCTTATCGTTTTTTGCCCCGAGCAGGCTCAAATATAGTTTATTATGGTTGGACAGGATAGTCAATGAATGTTCCAGATTGTCACACCCACTTTAATTTTATTTGTTTTCATAATTATATTATAACGCAATCCGCGAATAGCGGAAACTGCTTTTATTCACTGTAATCAATACGCCGCAGCCAAGTTTAACCTGACTGCGGCTATCTGCAAATATTAATGTAGTTGTTTAGAACGTGTACGCTACGCTCACGTTGCCGCTGATACCCCGGCGTTTGCCCGCATAACCCGACAGGTTGATGTCCGCTTTCCACGGGCTGGTCTTCGAGGCTTCCATCCGCAGGCCGATTTCGGCCCGCACGCTGCCGCCTTCCATGCTGGCTGCCCGGATCGGCGCGCCGTCGGCACGGCCCGTGGACTTGCCGTCAAATTCGTATTCATAGGCCAGCCCGCCGTACCAGTTCCATTTCTTGTTGGTGGCGCCGTAACGGGCCCCTACCCGCAGTACGCTGCTGGTGACGCTGTCCAGATCGAAGTGGCCGCCCCCCTCAAAGCTGACGCCGTCCCGCTTCATGTGGAAATACCGGGCATACACGTCTAAGTTTCTGCCGTTATTGTATGTAAACACTTTGCCAATCCCGATATGCCCGCCGATGTAATTGGCATGCACGTCGTAGCCGTAGCTCCGGCCCGTGGCTTCGTCGTACAGCATATCCGATGCGGTGTCGTGCATGCGCCCTGCCCGGATGCTGGCTTCCACATATACGTCGCGGCGGTTCTGCCATTTGCCGATGAGGCCTCCGCCCACGTACTTGTTGGTGCCGTCCCCCCGGCCCGCGTCGCCGTGCAGGGTGAAGTTGGCCCTTCCATGTTCCGCGAAAGCCAGGTACTGCAGGGTGCCGTTCTTCCCAGCCCGTTTGCCCCCGATGCCCAGCACGCCGTT
>CACYHZ010000083.1 GCA_902774345.1 uncultured Bacteroidia bacterium
GAAATCAATTCGGCCACCGATAACCCCAACATCTTCCCCGACGAGGACATGGTCATCAGCGCCGGCAACTTCCACGGTGAACCCATCGCCATTCCGATGGACTCCCTGGCCATCGCGATGAGCGAGCTGGCCAGCATCTCCGAACGACGCACCTACCAGCTCATCCACGGCCTCCGGGGCCTTCCGAAATACCTGGTCACGGAGCCCGGCCTGAACAGCGGATTCATGATCCCGCAATACACCGCCGCATCCATCGTCTCCCAGAACAAAGGCCTCTGCTGGCCGGCGTCCTGCGACTCCATCCCTTCGTCCCAGGGTCAGGAAGACCACGTTTCCATGGGATCCAACGCCGCCACCAAGCTGGTGCGCATCGTGGACAATGTGGAAACCGTGCTGGCCATCGAGCTGTTCAATGCAGCCCAGGCGCTGGAATTCCGCCGCCCGCTGAAGAGCTCCCCCATCCTGGAGCATATCTTCGAAGACTATCGCAAGGTGGTTCCCTTCGTGAGCACCGACACCTATATGAGTCCCCTCATCCAACGCTCCGTGGAATTCATTAGGAACGAGCAATATCTATGATTATCAAGAATATAGGCCAGCTGGTAGGCATTCAGCCCCAGGGCGTCCTCCGGCTGGAAGGCGCCGCCCAGGGTGAAACCGGCGTGCTGGAAAACGCGTGGCTGCAGATCGAGGAGGGCCGGATCGTCGATTTCGGCACTGGTCCTGTCATACCGAGCGCAGCGAGTGTATCTCCTGAGACACACTCGGCCCAAGGCCTCGGTGTGACCATCATCGACGCCCAGGGCGGCATGGTCATGCCCGGCTTTTGCGACAGCCATACGCACGTGGTGTACGCCGGCAGCCGGGACGGAGAGTTCCTGGATAAAATCAACGGACTCAGCTACGAGGAAATCGCAGCCCGGGGCGGCGGCATCCTGAACTCCAGCGACCTGCTGAACCGCACCTCCGAAGACGAACTCTACCGCCAGTCCCTCCCCCGTGTGCAGGAAATGATGGACAAGGGCACCGTCGCCCTGGAGATCAAGAGCGGCTACGGCTTGTGTCCGGAAGGGGAAATGAAGATGCTCCGGGTCATTGACCGCATCAAAAAAACCATCCCTGCGGCCGTCAAAAGCACGTTTCTGGGGGCACACGCCATCGGCCGGGGCTACGCGCACGAGGCCTATGTACAGATGGTCATCGACCTCATTCCCGAAGCTGCCCAGTATGCCGATTTTGTGGATGTTTTCTGTGACGAAGGCTTTTTCACAGTGGCCGATACCGACCGCATCCTGGAGGCCTCCAAGCACCTCCTGACCCCGAAAATCCACGCCAACGAACTGGCCGTGAGCGGAGGCGTACAGGTGGGTGTCAAGCACCTGGCCCTGTCCGTGGATCATCTGGAACGTACCACCGACGCTGAAATCGAAGCCCTGAAAGGGACCTGGACGATGCCCACGATGCTGCCGGGTTCCTCCTTCTTCCTGGGACTCCCCTACGGCCGCGCCAAGGACTTTCTCCGCGCCGGATTGGGCATCGCCCTGGCATCGGACTACAATCCCGGATCGTCCCCCTGCGGCGATATGCGCTTTGTGATGGCCCAGGGCTGCATCAAGATGCGCCTGACACCCGTCGAGGCCTTTAACGCCGTCACCCTGAACAGCGCCTACGCAATGGGAATCAGTAGTGAATACGGTTCCGTCACCCGCGGAAAGAAAGCCGCCCTCATCCTCACGGAACCCGGCTGGACCCTTACCCGCCTAGCCTACCAGTACCAGACGCCTTTTATCCGCAAGGTTATTCTTTAACAGGCACAGCAGTACCCTTCGGAAACGTCGCTTCGCGACCCCTCCCACCGGCAAAGCCGGCGGGCCCCTCCCTCTTATGGAGCCGAGGGTGGCTACAGTTTCCGAAGGGTACTGCTGTGCCTGTTAATCTATAGCTGAAAATCTTCGATTTCTTTCACCAGTTTGCCGATGATGTGCATTTTGGTGTCATAGAGGGCGTCCGAAATGTCCACCTTGTAGAAATGGGGGTTGATGAGGCGCCGCTCGCCGGGTGAGAAGTGGTGCAGGTTGTCCTTGTAGAAGATTTTCTTCTGCTGGAGCGTATGCTGCGGGCAAACGCGTTTGCCGGAAGCAATCACCTGATGCTGTAACGGCCGGGCCTCGTAGCTGCCTTCCTCAAAATGCTTGTACTTATAGGAGTCGAACTCGTCGCGCACCGTCACCTCCTTCCCATGCTGCAGAGCAAGGTCCAGGTCGTCGCCGCGCAGGCAGGTCACATCCACCTTGAAAGCGTAACCATCTATGTTATTTCCCTTTACGCTATCCTGCGCACTGATGCGCCAGGTAATCTGGAAGCCCGGATTGATGAGTTTGATCTTGTCCTCCGAGCGCTTGAGCACCGGTTCCCCGTCAATCTGCACCAGCTTGTACACATTGCCGAAGCAAGGCGCCGCCTTGGAGGTGGCGATGGCATCGCCCACGCCATAGCTGTCGATGCGGGCTCCCTGGCGCTCCAGGTCCGTAATCAGGTATTCATCCAGGCCGTTGGTGGCGAAAATCTTGCACTTGGTCAGTCCCTGTTCGTCCAGGATCCGCCGCACTTCCTGCGACAGATAGGCCAAGTCCCCGCTGTCCAGCCGTACGCCGTAGCCATAAGGGTAGTTGTCGTCGATGCCGCTTTCCTTGAAACTGCGGATGGCATTCTTGATGCCGCAGCGAAG
>CACYHZ010000084.1 GCA_902774345.1 uncultured Bacteroidia bacterium
CAAAGCATCTCCTCCAGCCAAAGCGGCAGTTCCTTCAGCTGAGGTTGCACGTAATGTGATTTTTGCATATTGGTAAAAAGGGTTAGTTGCAGTAAACAATGGTCATAGCCAACAAAGGTAGCCAATTAATCCGTGAAAACAAACTTACTGGGCAATGAACGCGTAGGTGATGCTGCCCAGCTGACGGGCGGGAGCGGTGGGGGAAGAGGAGAATTTGGAAAGGCGGGCGGCGCGGACGGCGTAGGTCTGGAGGCATGAATCGCTGGTGGAAACGCCCTCGTCCACCTTGGCGTTCACCACATCGCCGCGGTTATTGACCGTAATGATCACCGTCACCTCGCCGGCGCCGTAGCAGCGGTAGGCGGGGATGGGGAGATGGGAAGCCTTGCGGCCGTCCAGGCTCCAGGCCAGGACCGAAGGGCCGCTGTAGGGCTTGTCTGGGGTCGAGGCTTCGGGCGTGACGGGAGGCGCCACCGATACGGCCTCGGGCTCTTCCGGGGCCTGGTTCTGCCCCTCGCGAAGGTCCCTGGCCAGGCGCTCGGCCTCGCGGTACAATTCATCGGCATTGGTGCCGCGGTCGTCTTTCAGGGCACTGCGGTCCACCGCCACGTTCCGGATGGGGGTCGAAGGCGACGCCGCGATAAGCCGCTCCAGCAGCTCCGCAGCCCCTTCCTGCAGGCGCGCCTCCTCCTGGGCGCGCTCCTGTTCTTCCTGTGCGGTGAAGTCCAGCACGAAGCTGTTCTCCCGCTGCAGCTCATAACCGATCCGCACCAGCAGCAAAACGATAATCACCGCGACGTGAACGATCGCGGTGATGTACAGTCCTGCCTTCTGGTCCGGTGTCAGCTTCATTTTTTCTTCTGTGCCAGGGCCTTTTCGACGGTAGTGGTGAGGATGTCGATGGCCACCTTGTTGTGCCCGCCCTGCGGGACGATGACATCGGCATAGCGCTTGGACGGCTCGATGAACTGCAGGTGCATCGGCTTCACGGTGTCGCAGTAGTGCTCGATGGCCGTTTCGATGGTACGGCCGCGTTCGGCGATATCCCGGACGATGATGCGCATCAGGCGGTCGTCGTCATCGGCATCCACGAAAATCTTGATGTTCATCTGGTCCCGCAGCTCCTTGCAGGTGAAGATCAGGATGCCTTCCACGATGATGACATCGGCCGGTTCCACGGTAATGGTCTCGGTGGTGGAACGCGAGCAGGTGATGTACGAATACACCGGCTGCTCAATGGTTTCGCCGCGCTTGAGTTCCCGAATCTGCTGGCACATCAGCTTCCAGTCAATGGCGTCCGGATGGTCGAAGTTGATGTTCTTCCGCTCTTCCACCGGCACGTGGCTGGAGTCTTTGTAGTAGGAATCCT
Source organism: uncultured Bacteroidia bacterium (assembly GCA_902774345.1). Lineage (GTDB taxonomy): Bacteria > Bacteroidota > Bacteroidia > Bacteroidales > UBA932 > Cryptobacteroides. The sequence goes on from CACYHZ010000084.1 coordinate 1,370, forward strand.
GGGGAATGACCACCACCCGGCCCTGCAGCTGGTTCACGATGGCCTTCACCACCGTCGTCTTACCTGAGCCGGATCCACCGGCGATACCAATCACTAACATAAGCTTAGCTTTTTAAAATTCGGCGTTCTTGGGAGTACGGGGGAAGGGGATGACGTCCCGGATGTTGGCCATGCCGGTGACGAACAGCAGCAGGCGCTCGAAGCCCAGGCCAAAGCCGCTGTGCGGCACGGAGCCGTAACGGCGCGTGTCAATATACCACTCCAGGTTCTTGCGGCTCATGCCCAGTTCATCGATGCGCTGCTCCAGCTTCTCCAGGGAAGCTTCACGCTCCGATCCGCCGATGATTTCGCCAATCTTCGGGAACAGGACGTCCATGCCGCGAACGGTGCGGCCATCCTCGTTCTGCTTCATGTAGAAGGCCTTGATGTCCTTGGGGAAGTCAATGAGGATCACGGGTTTGCCGAAGTATTTTTCCACCAGGTAGCGCTCGTGCTCGCTCTGGAAGTCGGTGCCCCAGTGCACGGGATACTCGAATTTGACACCATCGGCAACGGCTTTTTCCAAGATATCCACGGCCTCCGTGTAGGTGACCTTCTGGAAGGCGATGCCCAGGACGCTGCGCATCCGTTCGATGAGGCCGTCGTCGTATTTGTCGTTCAGGAACTGGAGGTCGTCCTGGCAGTTGTCCAGGGCGTACTGCACCAGGTACTTCACGAATTCTTCGGCAAGGGCCATGTTGTCGTTGATGTCATAGAAGGCCATTTCCGGCTCAATCATCCAGAACTCCGCCAGGTGACGCGGGGTGTTGGAATTCTCGGCGCGGAAGGTAGGGCCGAAGGTGTAGATTTCGCCCACGGCGGTGGCGCCCAGTTCGCCTTCCAGCTGACCGGACACGGTGAGGGAGGTCTTCTTGCCGAAGAAATCCTTGCTGAAGTCCACGTTGCCCTTCTTGTCCAGCGGGATGTTCTTCAGGTCCATGGTGGTTACCTGGAACATGTCGCCGGCGCCCTCGGCGTCAGACTCGGTGATAAGGGGGGTATGCAG
>CACYHZ010000085.1 GCA_902774345.1 uncultured Bacteroidia bacterium
TTATCCGGCGACAGGAAGAAATTGTTGAAGTGGCTGCCCAGCACCGTGATCCAAAGCGGCACCCCCGAGGCATGGGCCGAAGCCCCCCAAATGAAGTTCCCGCAATTGAAGTGATTATGCGCCAGAACACCTTCCTTGGGCGTTTTGCTGATATACCAGACCTTCGGGAACACCTGATGCTGGGCATTGACGGCAGGGTCGATGAGACCGCCATACCCGCTCTCCCTCAGGAGATATCGGCACCCCTTTACCAGTCCGTAGTGCTGGCTGTTATGGGCATCGACAATTTGCATGGACAGTTCCAAATCGTCCGGAGTAATCCACTGGATGCAGCAATCGGTGTCAATCAGGGACGGATCGTGCGCAGAATCGGCGAAGGTGGCCAATACGGGTTCCTCTCCAAATCCCTGATAGAAAAGCACTTGCCCGTCCGCGCCCTGTACCTTCGACAGGAAAGCGCCATCCGCGTCGAAGAGGAAAGCATCGCCTTCCAGCCCATCAGCCGTAAACGGCATGCCGACACTGAGAAGAAGCGCCGTCAGTTCTTTTTCCAGGTCGATGGAAGGACGCGTCACGGTCAGGCGGCTCATCCGGGCATCGGGATAAAACTGCTTCACCCGCTTGCTCCGGTAGGTATGTACGCCATTGAAGTCGAAAGGAACAAAGCGGATGCAGGTGTCCAGGGGCACACCGGCGGCACCATAGAGCATCGCCGAAGGCCGTAGGACCGTGTATCCATCCTGTCCGGGGAAGGCAGCATAGACCAGCCGGGTGGAATCCACCATCCGGTCGCCATCCCACCGCGTCAAGGAAAGCAGGGCATCAGGCCGATGTTCGGCATAGGTTAAAGTAGCCCGATACTGCTCCCCATTGCTTCGAAGGATGCTTTCTTCCACCGGATATTCCCCGCCGGCAGCGTAACGAAGGGTACGGCTGGCAGTTAGGGCTCCGCCTTCCCCCGCTCCGAATACTTCCAGTGTCTGTCCTGCCGGCAGGTCTCCCTGATACTGAAAGCGGATGCACCTAAGCAATTGGCCCTGAGCATCATAGAGTTCGTGTCGATAAACCTTGGGCGCGCCATAGAAGACCGCCTTTTCCAACAGGCCTGTACTGTCCAGGGCCGCCACCGTCAGGGTATCGGCCGCATAAGAAAGCTCCTGACGACGCCAGGAACCATCGGGCCGATAATGGGTGATGGCTGCCACGCGGTCCAGGCTGTCGAACTGATAGGCGGTTTTCCCCCGCCCTGTACGCCGCAGCCGGATGCCATTAGGAAGATATGTAAAGGCCGTTGTATCCCCTTTCGTTTCCAGGAAGGAAAGCCGGCCGTCGGAAAAGCGCCCGAAAGAGGTTCGCTTGATCAGATTCTCCTGCTTGTCAAATACTTCCATCAGGCCCGAAGTCAGGGACAGACGCCCCTGCGGCCAAAGGATGGAACTATCGGTGAAAACGACCCGGTTGCCGGCGTCATCCTCCCGCTCCGGACCAGTCTGGAACTGCCACCCGGCACCAAGCGAATAGCGGAGCGCCAAGGGGACGGTCACTTCCCCGCTGTGGATGGTATGCAGCGGGACGGAAACCTGCACCTGAGGCTGCTGCGCCCAGAGAGGGAAGCAGCAGAAAAGGCACAATATGAAGCAAGACTTACGCATGGAAAGCGATAATTTCCCACAAAGATAGCCATTTTTATCGGCAAAAAGTTTATATTTGTATTCAATGAAAAGAATCATTCTATGCATCGCTTTTGTCCTTTCGTGCCTGCCGCTTCTGGCTGACGGGCCCGAGAAAAAGCCCCATTTCTGCATAGAACCGGGAACACGTCTGTACTATGAACGGCACAGAGCCGGCACCGGGCAGCTGACCCAAACCACCGAGATTTTCATCGAGTCCATCGAAGACACCCCTGACGGGAAGCTGGTGCATTATACGCTGACGCTCAGTAGAGGGCTTTTCGGCGGGGAGCATCATCTTACCTGCCTCATTGACGAAGACGGCAATGCCTATATGGATTTCGGCGCCGCCGCCCAAAGCTTCGTCAGGAATATGTTTCCCAAGGCCAAGATGACCGTCTCCGGCACATCGGCCGTTATGCCCCAAACCTTCATCCCCGGCGAAACCCTCCCGGGCGCCCGCTCCGAAGCAGTCCTGTCCTTCTGCTCCATCCTGGTGGAAATCTTCGACCGCGAAGTGCTCCGCCACGAAACAGTCACCACCCCTGCCGGCACCTTTCCGTGCGCTGTCGTCTTTTTCCGCAAAGTGGAAGATGCTCCCTTCCATAAAAGGGACAACTGGGAGGAAGACTATTACACCCCCGGCATCGGCTATGTGCGGCATCTGGTTTATGGCAAGGACATGAAATTGATAGCCGTGGAAGAGTTGGTGCGGATCGAGCGGCCCACGATAAAAAGAATCCTCCTGCCCCTCCTGCTGCTGTGTGCATGGCCCCTGGCAGCCCAAAAGCCCGTCCGCGTAGCCTGCACATTGCCGGCTTTTTCGCGTCATTGCCGGCTTGACCGGCAATCTGCGGCCTATGGCTGATCCTCCAGAAAGCGGACTTTTTTCCCGTGCGCCAGGGCATACTCAATCTCGCTGCGTGTGCTCTGGCCGATATAGCCGCCCACGTTGATGACGAAGATTTCATCCGCC
>CACYHZ010000086.1 GCA_902774345.1 uncultured Bacteroidia bacterium
TATTATCATGTTTATGCCCTGGACACACGTGGGCACGGGAAAACGCCACGAGGCAACGCTCCGTTCACGATCCGGCGGTTCGCCGATGACCTTCTGGGCTTTATGGATGCTAATGGCATCGAGAAGGCGCATATCCTGGGCTTCTCAGATGGCGGGAACATTGCAATGATCTTTGCAATGAAGTATCCGGAGCGCGTTAGCCGGCTCATCCTGAACGGAGCCAACCTGGACGCAAAGGGCATCAAGCGCTCCGTTCAGTGCCCCATTGAGATGGGCTATTGGTTTGCCAAACTGTTCGAAAACAAGAGTGATGAAGCAAAATTGCATGCAGAGATGCTGGGCCTGATGGTTCATGATCCCAATGTGAAGCCGGAAGAGTTATTGATGATTCAGGCAAAGACGCTGGTCATCGCCGGGACTAAAGACATGGTCAAAGATGAACATACCCGGCTTATAGCCAGCCATATCCCGGATGCCCAATTGGTCATACTCGATGGCGACCACTTCGTTGCCAACAAATGCCCGGATGCGTTTAACCGTGCTGTATTGAACTTCTTGCGAAATGAGTGAACCGGAAACAAAAGTATTCAACATCGGTTCCACGCCTGCTTTGCTCATCGGCAAATCGAGTGACAGGGTCTTCCTGTTTGTGCACGGTTTGCATGGACGGAAGGAAGAATCACTGGCTTTTGCTGAGGTGGCAGTGCCTAAAGGCTATCAGGTACTGGGAGTCGACTTGCCGGTAGAGCGAAAGCCTTGGGAGTTATAAGTAGGTTACATCTTTTCTCCGAAGACACACCAGCGAACAAACGGTATGCGGCGGATGAGTTCGTACAGGAGCGGAGAGAGGGTGAAGACCGCGACGGTAAGAATCAGGTACATGGCCATCGGTGGCAGCTGGGTATAGGTTTTCATCATATAACCCAGGGCTGCGACGGGAAGATAGTGGACAATGTACAGGCCAAAACCGGAGCGTGTCATATAGCCGGCAAAAGCGCCCGTGCGGTCAAACCTTGCCTGGAACCAGCCCATCAGCGCGAGGCACATCATCCATCCATAGATACAGTTGAGGGGGCTGCCCAGATACTCCGGCGTGGTATTGTCCTGTCCGAAGGTGGTGCCGACAAGCACGCCTCCTGCCACCAGGGCGCTGGCCATCAGCGGAATCCAGGCCCGCTTCACCTTTTCCTGAACCGCATCGTGCGAAAAGACAAAGTACCCCAGCAGGAAAGGAACCAGATAGAACAGAGGCTTGTAAAGGTTCCAAAGGCCATCGGCCGTTTGCGGGCGCGGCTCACGGATAAGCGTCTGCTCCCCTGCCCAGAAAAGCACTCCCAGCAGGATAATCCAGACTATGTTTGCCTTCCCGCACCAGTTCCAGAAACGGTCTTTCCGGTCCAGCGCACGGACCAGCAGCAGGATTAGACATAGCAGCCACAGCACCTGGATAAACCACAGGGGTCCCGTGCCGCTCAACGCCATGATGACGTACTTTCCCACGGCCGGGAGCCCGTCGAACACACCTTGCCGGGAAGCCACCACCGTATTGAAATAACCCACCATCCAGTGGTACACAAACAGGCCGATGGTGCCGGGGACAAGCAGTTTCCGGGTGCGGTCCTTGAACCAGGCTTTGGGCGTATATTTATTCAGGGCATACCGGGCGCTGATGCCCGCCAGGATGAACAGCAGCGGCATAAACCAGGGATACAGGATGTACATCACCACATCCTGGTACTGCGGAGAATCCGGATACGCTCCGAAACCTCCTATCCCGCCAAAAACGCCCTTGTTGTTGTAGAAATAGATGACGTGGTAAAATAGCACAAGAAGCACCGTCACCCACCGCAGGTTATCTATCCAATGCTTTCTCATTTGGGCAGGCCCTCCATCACCTGGTCGATGGCACTTTGGAAGATTTCCGTCTTTACCAGGGCCATCCCCCTCTGGTCTCCCAGAAGCAGAAGGGCGTCGCCCGGTTTAATGTCATATACTTTGCGGGCATCGCGGGGAATTACTATCTGGCCCTTGTCGCCCACCTTCACCACGCCGAAAATGTATTTGCCATCCTTCTCTTGCATTGTTATATTTGTTGGAAATTTCCCACAAATATAACACTTTTCCAGAGAAAACGTCCATGCGAACAACTTACAAAGTCTTGTTGTGCCTCGGGCGGGAATCGAACCCGCACGGCCGTTTCGGGCCAAGGGATTTTCGTACCACTATGGCTTTCGCCACCATCTCTGTTTGTGGTCTGGAC
>CACYHZ010000087.1 GCA_902774345.1 uncultured Bacteroidia bacterium
GTCCATTCGATGGGGCAGCCTACCTTTCCCACACTGATGTACAGCAGGGGGAAGGAAGCCCCGGCTTTCTTCTCGATGCCGAATTCGGCGTTGTTGGCATGGTTGTCCTTTTGGGCCGATGCCAGCGTGAACGAGGATACGGGAACCCCGTCCCGTTTGCGGAAATCGTACAGGTTTACCTTGCCGCCGTCTTCGCAGGAAAAGATCCAGTTGCCGTGGATGGCCATGCCCTGCTGGGCGCGGCCGCGGCCGTGTTTGGCCATAAACACTTGCTGCGCGCAAACGGGTCCCGGCACGGCCAGGCCCAGTACCAGCGCTGTCAAGACGCACAGGATTCTTCTCATAACCTCTTACTCTTTACAGGCAATTTGGATATTCAGTTTCATCTTCCCGCCGGAAACCTTGGCGTTGAGGCGCAGCCAGTTCCCGAATTCCCGCACCCGGATAAAATGCAGGCCTTCCGTGGTGATGGGACCGGAAACGGTTCCTTCCGGGCACCAGTGGATGCCATCGTGCGAGATCTCGACGGCCGCTTCCAGCACGGGGGAGCCTGTCAGCTCTTCTACATGGATGAAGAAGATGCACTCGCTGGCCCAGCCGCATTCGTACGGATTGGTCTGGAACGGTGCGTCGAAGTATTTTTTCACCTCCAGGTGGGAAGCATTGAACAGTCTCATAAGCACTTATTCTTGGGAAACCACAACGGAATCCAGGTACAGGAAGGCGCGGCGGGGCGCATCGGTTTCCACCCACGCGAGGGGATTCATCAAGCCTTCGATGCGGGCGTACGGCTCCACCCCGTAGATGGGGTGCCGGCCCAGGTCCATCACCTTGTCCTGACACTGCATTTCTACATATTCATATTTTTCCGTATCGATGAGCAGGCGGAAATACTGCCAGTTCAGTTTGCAGTCGGTTTCGTTGTAGCAAAGTTCCTGGTGACCGTCCGGCACATCGATAAACCCTTCGTGACGGCCGTCGGGGTAGCGCTTCCCGTTCCAGAACGGGTCCACGCCCTTGACGCACCAGTCGCCTTCGGTATCATAGGCCCAGGCCTTGTCGTCCTTGGCCCAGGGCCAGATCATCTGCCATTTCTGCATCATCTTGCCATCTACCGCGTTGAGGTAGCGGACGCCGGCGAAACGCCGTTTCCCGCCCCGCTCCTGGAGGTCGAAGCCGAAGCCGAAACTCCGCACGGAGTTCTCGTGCAGGCCGGGAAGGGGACCGCCGTTTTCGCAGGTATCCTGCTCGGCGGTATAGGCGAACCAGGTCTCGAACTGGAGGTATTTCCCCCGTTGGAAGAAAGAGATCCGTTTGATTCCGTGGCCCATGGAACCGGGAGCCGGCATGGAAGCATACGGGCTGCACACGTTCCGGGTGGATATTTTCAGGCTGTACTGTCCGCTCATGGAGCCGTGCGAGCCGGGATAGCGGAAGGTCGCCGTGGAAAGCATGCAGGACGGCCACTGGTCTTTGCTGACAATGCTGGGGCTCTGCTCGAATCCTTCGTTGCAGAAATTCGGCATGATGACCATCCACCCATTGAAACCCTCGTTGAAGACATCATGTGCCAGCACGCGTTTAAGCGGCTGGAAACGAGACACTTGAATGTTGTCGTTCATTATTGGCAGGGATACGGTCCGTGGACGGATTTGACCTTATATTTCTGGTCCTGATCGTTCAGGATGATCACCCAATACTGCTCGCCGGAGGGCTCTACGCGGAACACGACATGACCTTCCCGGGACAGGAAGGAATCCGGATCAATCTCCTCGTCCTGCAGCATCTTCAGGTTGTGCTCCGTAGAATTGGTCATGATCAGTTTCACGTCGGGATTGACCGCCAGGACGCGTTTCAGGCTGATGGGATTGGGCTGGACGTCGCGCCAGTTGGTGGCCAGGGCTACATCCGGGCAGAGGGCTTCCATCAGGGATTCCCCGCAGGTGCTGGAGGTGCCGTGATGGCCGAGTTTCACCACCTCCGTCTGATCGACCACCTTGGAAATCGGCGTTTCGATATCGTGGATGGGATTGTCGGCCCGGCCTTTGTGCTGGATGTCACCGCCGGTGAAATAGTCGAACAGGCCATAGGACAGGCGGATGACGCAGCTGAAATTATTCTCGGCCAGTGACGGATTGCCTTCCAGGATCTTATGCTCTTTCAGGCTGCCGAAA
>CACYHZ010000088.1 GCA_902774345.1 uncultured Bacteroidia bacterium
GGTAACGCCCGACTGGCCCTTCAGCGACGAAGTGTTCTTCCAGCCGCACAACGGCGAATTCATCTTCTCCTTCCCCAAGGTGACCACCACCGCCATCCGCGTGATCGGCGACGATGCCGTGCTCATCCACTGGAACAAGTACACCAAGGATGTATCGGCCTTTATTTCCATTACTGAACTGCAGGTCTATGAAGCGAAGTAGTCTGATTCTGCTCCTGGCGCTGGCCGCCTGCTCCGCCCCCAAGGCTCCGGAGTCGGTAACCCTGTCGCAGGACGCGCTGATGGACAAGATCATGGGCGGCTGGGCCGGCCAGACCATCGGCGTGGTGTACGGTGCCCCCACGGAATTCAAATTCTGCGGCACCATCATCCCCGAAGAGATTCCCATCGGCTGGGGCGAAGGCTACGTCAAGCACTGGTGGGACCGCAAGCCCGGCCTGTTTGACGACGTGTACAACGACCTTACTTTTGCCGAAGCCTTCGAGCAGCTGGGGCTGGACGCCACGTCGGAGCAGCTGGCCCTGCGCTTTGCCTATGCCCCCTATCACCTGGCCCACGCCAACCAGGCAGGCCGATACAACGTCCGCCAGGGCATCATGCCCCCGGAATCCGGCAACTGGCTGAACAACCCCCACGCCGACGACCTGGACTTCCAGATCGAGGCCGATTTTGTGGGCCTGATGGCTCCTGGCATGCTGCCTGAGGCCCTGGACATCGCCTCCCGCGTGGGACACATCATGAACAGCGGCGACGGCTTCTACGGCGGAGCCTTCGTGGCCGGCTTGTACAGCGCCGCCTTTATCGAGAACCACCCGGCCAGAATTGTGGACATGGCACTGGAGGCCATCCCGCCCCAAAGCACCTTCTGGCAATGCATAAACGATGTGCGTGAATGGCATAAAAAATATCCTTCCGACTGGAAGGCCTGCTGGTTCGAAGTGCTGAAAAAGTGGGGGCTGGATACCGGTTGTCCCAAGGGCGTGAGCCTGAGCTTCGACATTGACGCCAAACTGAACAGCGCCTATGTAGCAATGGGCCTGCTGTACGGAGAGGGCGATTTCGGGCGTTCCCTGGAGATTGCCACGCGCTGCGGACAGGATTCCGACTGCAACCCGGCCACCGTAGGCGGCGTGCTGGGCGTGGTCCTGGGCCTGGAAAACATGCCGGCCTTCTGGAAAGACCCCGTGATGGAAATCTGGGACCTGGACTTTGAAGGCACCGACGTTTCCCTGGCCAAAGGCAGCCAGTACTCCTTCCGCCAGGCCCTGCAGCTGATTGCCAAAAACGGCGGGCAGGTGCTGGAGGACGAGGTGGTGATTCCCGTAGCCCAACCGGAGGTCCTGCCGCTGGAGCAGAACTTCGTGGACACCTATCCCCTGATGCGAGACCAGAAAGACGCCTGGATGTCAGATACTTACGAATTCGACTTCTTTGGCAACGGCTTCGTGATCTGGGGCAACCTGGTGTGCCTGCGGGGCATTTCGGCCGACTATGCCGCCCGCGTGTCCAAGAAGCATGTCGGCAGCGAGGTCTTTGCCCTGGCCGAAGAAAACGACGACTATGTGGCCGAAATCGAGGTCTGGATTGACGGGGAGCTGGATCAGGTATCCGTTCTGCCGATGAAGGGCACGTCCCGCAAGCTGGAGCCCGCCTGGAAATACCAGATGCCCGAAACCCGCCACCAGGTGAAACTGGTGTGGCGCAATCCCCTGCCGGAGCAGTATCTGCTGCGCATCAACGCCATCCAGTACTATAGCGAAAAACAGAACACCGATACGTATTATCATAATTGAACGTGAAAAAGTATCTTATCCCGATCGTGCTATTGCTGGCCGCCTGTTCCCAGGCGCCCGAGGTGCCCTATGGCCAGACGGTGACGCTGGACCGGGAAACCCTGATGGACAAGGTCCGGGGCGGCTGGTACGGCCAGACCATCGGCTGCACCTACGGCGGTCCCACGGAGTTCAAGTACAAGGGCGGGCTCATCATGGATGAGATTCCCATCCCCTGGTACGACGACTACATCTACGACACCTACATCGAGGACCCCGGCCTGTACGATGACGTCTATATGGACCTGACCTTCCTGGAGACGATGCTCAAAGAGGGTCTGGACGCCCCTGTGGACGCCTATGCCCAGGCATTCGCCTACGCCGACTACAAGCT
>CACYHZ010000089.1 GCA_902774345.1 uncultured Bacteroidia bacterium
CTGGCCCTACTCTAATACCTGTCCCCAGGTCTCGTCAATAACGGCGCGGGCGCTGGCATCGGCCCTGGGTGTAAGTCCGTCATATACGGAGCAATGCGCCGTTGCGCAGACGTCGAAACTGCTGTGTACTGGTCCCTGATCCGCCTCATCGCATTCCTGAGGCTTGTGCTCCAGCCAGGTGACCAGTTCCGGCGTACTGTCCAGGGAAGGCCCTCCGTGGCGGCATTTTCCTTCCTGCCGGCACCGGATGGTCTGCATCAGGGTGGTGCGCAGCCCCAGTGCCTTTTCTTTCCGGACATCGGCCGGGAACGCGGATACCACGCTAAGCAGGTAATCCTCTGCTCCCACGAGGTTCACCGCCTGCACCTTTCCGCCATCGACGATGAATTTCAGCGTGCCGGCGAAGCGTTTTTCACCTTCCTCGCCATGGATGATGAAGGAGGGTTCGGCGAAAAGGGTGGAGATGGTGACGGCTTCGAAGACCAGTTCATCGTACCGTCGGAAATAATCTCAAAACGGATCACCGGGCCGCGGCAGATGCCCACTTCCACGCGGGGCTGGGTGCGGACCAGGCGCCACAGCAGGTGCTCTTCCTGTGCCTGCGTAAGGGTGACATCGTCGAAGATGCTGCGCAGCACTTCCGGGGTAATCCGGGGAAAGTCCTTCACTTCCGGCACCACCACGAAGCCTGCCATGTCGGCGGCTCCGGGGGAGATGGCAAAATGGGCATCACCCTCGGCAAAATAGCAGCGGGGCTTGGATTCCCGCCGCAGGGCCACGACCGCCCGGTATTCGCCTTCGCTGCAATAGGTGAAGGCGTTGAAACGGGGCTCCGTCTCCTCGGCCACCAGGTTCAGGCAGTCCAGCAGGCGGTAGAACATCTTGGCCATCGACTTGGCCGTACTGGCCCGCAGCATGAAGATGCCGCGGTTAAAACGCTTGTAATGGTACAGACGGGCATCCCGTACGGCGTCGATGTATTCGATTTCGCTTGGATCCGGGCTTTCGCCGGCGGCTAGGGTGCGGAGCAGGCGTTCCGCCGTGCGCTCCAGGGGCAGATAGCCTTTCGGGCAGGCCTGGAAATGGGCGTGCTGGGGCACCGTGGTACCGCTGTTGGGACTGTTGTAAAAGACGACATAGCCTTCCAGGTCGGCTGCCAGGTCCAGCATGTCGGGGAAGCGGTGCCAGATGGTCTGCGGGGTATGGACATCGCGCGTGATGACCAGGTGGTTCGGGAAAATGGGCGCCCGGTTCACCAGAATATTGTATTTGCGCCCCTTTCGTCCTTCGAAGGGAAGGGTATGCTGGTGTTCCATATAATTCTCCTCGCACAGGGGACAGCCGTGGTCGAAGATGGGAACCCGCCCGGGATTGGACTGGAGCGTGACCAGGATGCCGCCAAAGGGCATTGTGCGGGTGCTGGTGCTCTTGAGGGCGCGGTATTTGGCCGCTACCGCCGGCCACAGCGAAAGCTGGTCATGTACGAATTTGTCGATATCGATTGCCATAGCTCCGTAAAGGTACTGCTTTTTTGGGAAAGAAGCAATAAAAAACCTCCTGGATTTCCAGGAGGTCACATTCTGCAACTTGTTAATAATTAATAACTTGTATCCCTATCTGTAAACATTGTACTGGTTGTACAGCGAACCGTACATCTGTCCCAGCACCTCCAGGTAAGGCATCCCCTCGAAGAGGGTGGTGCGGTAAACGGTGTTATCGACCATATAGTACTCGATGCCGTTCATCACGATGGTCTCGTAGTCGTCCGGCAGGGAGGTGACCAGGGCACCTGCAGGAGGTACGATGGTGGTGTAAACACCGGAGGCGGAGATGGTGTAGAACACGCCGTCCTGGTAGTAATACTCAGCGTTGGCAGAGGCGTAGCTCTGGACCAGTCCCAGCTTGTTCGCCAGCTCGTAGGCCGTGAGCGCGCGGTTGGCGTTGATGGCATAGGCGGCGTTCTGGGCGATGATGTGAGCGTTCTGCTGGGCGATGATCAGGTTCTGGCGGGCGATGATGTTATAGTAATCGAACACGCTCTCGTAGGTGCGATAGGTATCGCAGTAGTAGGAGAAGCGGATGGCCCGTAAGATTGCCCGGTCAATGGCGTACTCCAGCGGAGTGCCGAAAGGAGGACGACAGACCACATAGGTTCCACCGAAAGGACGGTAATAGATGCCATTATAGAAGTAGTAGTCGATACCCCAGTGGCTGATGCGGCGCCAACCGACAGGCAGGCTGTGGATGCGATATCCGTAGTAGTGAGGATGGTCGCCCCAGAAGTAACCTGCACGGTCCCAGGACATCACTTCGCGCTGACGAGGAGGTACGCGGTACATGTTGTGGTTGTTGTCCACGCGCATGTCGTCGCTGTAACGGTAGTTGTAGCCGTTGTCACGGTAGGCTCCATCGGTGTAGGTGGGCTCGATGGCCGAGGTGGCGGACAGGCCG
>CACYHZ010000090.1 GCA_902774345.1 uncultured Bacteroidia bacterium
AGGTGTCGCCCTCGGCCCAGCCGGGCACCTATTACCTGATGTTCTCCCGGGAAGGGAAATCCTTCAAGTATCCTTATCTGATCCGGGAACGGCAGAAGGAGAGTGCCGAGCGGGAGAGTTTCTCCTCGGCCGACCTGATGTACCTGATTATGCCGGACCGCTTTGCCAACGGCGATGCCACCAACGACAATGGCTTCAGCACCCTTGCCGGCGCTTACGATGACGGCTCGCTGATGCCTTATGCCATTCCGGAGATGAAGGATCCCGTGGACCGCGTGGATCCCGTTTCCCGTCACGGCGGCGACCTGCAGGGTATCATCGACCATCTGGACTATCTGGCCGACCTGGGCGTAACCGCCATCTGGTCTACGCCGCTGCTGCTGGACAACCAGGACGTCGAGAGTTATCACGGCTATGCCTGTGCGGATTATTATCACATCGACCCCCGTTTCGGCGACAATGCCATGTACAAGACCTTTGTGGAAGAATCCCATCAGCGGGGCATCAAGGTGATTATGGACATTGTTACCAACCACTGCGGCACCAAGCACTGGTGGATGGAGGACGCTCCGTTCAAGGACTGGTATCACGTGATGGAGCCCTATACCCAGATGAACGCCCTGTTCAGGAAAGCGGCTGGTTCGTGCCTTCCATGCCGGATATGAATCTGGACAACCCCTATGTCCTGAAGTATTTCCAGCAATGGGCTGTGTGGTGGGTGGAATTTGCCGGTCTGGACGGCCTGCGTGTGGACACCTATCCGTACAACGAACCCGGTCCCATGAGCGAGTGGTGCAAGGCCGTCCGGGCCGAGTACCCCAAGATGAACATCGTGGGCGAATGCTGGGATTACAACATCCCGCAGGTGGCTTACTGGCAGAAGGACAATCCCAACCCCAACGGCTTCAATTCCAATCTGCCGTGCGTGATGGACTTCCCGCTGGAGCGGGCCATCCACACGGCCCTGTGCGAGGACCAGGTCTGGTGGGACGAAGGCATGACCCGCGTCTATACGACGCTCTCCTATGACTTCCTCTATCACGACCTGTCCAACCTGATGATCTTCTTCGCCAACCACGACCACGCCCGTATCGGCGACAGCTTCAACGGCGATGCCCGCAAGCAGAAACTGGCCCTGGCCCTGCTCGCAACCCTTCGCGGCATTCCGCAGCTGTATTACGGCGATGAGATGATGTTCGTCGAGCGTACGGATTGCCCCAGCCACGACGGTGCCAAGCGCATCGACTTCCCGGGCGGCTGGGAAGGCGACAGCTGCAACCTCTTCACGGAGGAAGGCCGTAAAGCCGCCACTGGCCTGTATGCCCCTGCTTCCGATCTGTACAACTATGCCAAGACGCTGTTCAACTGGCGCAAGGGCTGCAAGGCGGTGCAGGAGGGTGAAACCCTGCATTTCCTGTCCCGCAAGAACGAAGGGGCCCGCAACATCACGGACAACAGCTACTCCTTCTTCCGCTATAAGGATTCCGACGCAGTGTTCGTCTATGTGAACAATAACGAGGAAGAGCGCAGCCTGGATTGGGACCACTACCGGGAATTCGTATCGGCTCCCGTCATGGGGCGCGACGTGGTTACCGGAGAGGTGATTACGCTGCAAAATGGCGTGAAAGTGCCCCCCAAGAGTGCCCTGATCGTGGAGTTTGAGAGACCTTAAAAAAAGAATGGAAAATATCACCGTATCCTGTATCAACGACGGGAAACAGTACCAACTGGAGGCGGGCGAGCGGCTGGGAGCCATCGCTCCGCCTTCCGTTATAGACCCCCGCACCGGGAAAGAATATCCCGTCCTGGCCGCGCTGCTGGACCACCAGCTGCGTTCGCTGGACTTTCCGCTGTTCTACCCGCATCAGGTGGAATTCATCGGCTATAACCATCCCGAGGGGCGACGCACCTACCTGCGTTCGCTCAGTTTCCTGGCGCAGCGCGCCGTGCGCAATCTGTTCCCTGACAAGATTTTCAAGATCAATCATTCGCTGCCCAGCGGCTTGTATTGCAAGTTCCGGGGCTGCCGCATCACCGACGAGGAGATTATGCGCCTGCGGGAAGAGATGCGCCGACTGGTGGCCCTGGACCTGCCCTTCACTTCCCAGCGGATGACTTCGTCTGATGCGGAGGCCCTGTTCAAGAACCAGCATCAGCCGTTGAAAGCGGGCGTCCAGCATTCTTTGGGCAAGTATTTTTGCACGGTCTATTGGCTGGACGGGGTGCCGGACACCTTTTATGGCCCCCTGGTGCGGTCCACGGGAATGTTGAAGGTATTCGACCTGATGCCCTTCCATCACGGATTCTGCCTGCAGTATCCGTCCGATGATGACATCACGCGCACCATCCCGCGCCAGAAGCAGATGAAGCTCACCGTGACCCTGAAGGATTACGGCCGCTGGTGCAAGACCACCGGCATCGTGAGTGTGGGCGCCCTGAATACCTGCCTGATGGAGGGCCGGGCCGTGGAGCTGATCAACCTCTGCGAAGCCCGCCAGGAGCGCTATTACGCCGAACTCGCCGACCGGATTTACAACGAACGCCAGCGGGTCAAGATTGTCTTTCCCAGCAGCTGAAGGTGGTGGGCCTGAATCCGAAGGTCATCGAACTGGATAACTATTTTGTGGCAAGGGATAAGACCCCCGTGGACGAGGACGGCAATTATGATTTCGAAGCCTTGGGGGCGATGGATCTGGATCTGTTGGGCAAGCACCTGAATACCCTGCTGGCAGGGGAGGAGGTGGAACTGCCGCGCTACGACTTCAAGCAGGGACGTCCCTTCTTCGAGGGAAAGCGCATGCAGCTGGACGAGAACGACATCCTGGTGATGGAAGGCATTCACGCCCTGGATCCGGCCATGGTCCCTTCGGTGGACCAGAGCCGCATTTTCCGCGTGTATGCAT
>CACYHZ010000091.1 GCA_902774345.1 uncultured Bacteroidia bacterium
GCTCGTCATAGAAGCGAATGAGCGTCCGTTCATCGGCCGCGGCGAGGGGCGCCTGCTCTGCTTTTCGCTTCAGCACGTAGATCTGGATGGCCATGGAGAGGATGGCCAGCGGGAACACCAGGATTCCGGCCAGATACAGCGTGCACAGGGACATGGTGGTGAAATACGGCTGTACGCCGGCCCAGCCGATGCCCAGGGGGATGGACATGAATAAGCCCGATACCACGACTTCTCCGGTGCACCAGAGCGTGTACAGGGACCAGTTCAGGTCAATCACCCGCCTTAGGAGAAACAGCAAAATGCGCGAAAAGACCATGACGCCCAGCACGATCAGGCTGGTGACGATGAGGTTCAGCGTGTATTTCTCACTCCCCGCGTCCAGGAAATTCAGGCTGGTGACGATGAGGTTCAGCGTGTATTTCTCACTCCCCGCGTCCAGGAAATTGTACATGTCGTAGGGCTGATAGGCCAGCACAAAGAGGAAATAAAAGATGGGCACCACCGTGAAGAACAGGACGGTAGCGGGCATGCTGTAATAGACGCGCGAGATAGCTTTCATTACTTCATTTTTGCTGGGACAAAGATAGCAATTATTTGTGAATTAGTCCCAAAAACGGCACTTTCGTCCCAATATACTGCTTTTAGTCACTTTCCATTCGTCCCTATGACATTTCTTTTCCGGGACGAAATCCTGCATGTAATTTTGCTTTCGAAAACCAGAACGAATTGCAAAATGAAACCTGTCATTCCCATCTTCTTTTCCGTGAACGACGCCTATTCGCCGTTCCTCGCAACTGCCATTTATTCTTTAAAAGAGAACGCCTCCAGGCGCTACGCCTATCGCATCCATATTCTTACCGACGATATCAGCCGCGAAAACCGCAAGAAATTGCAGCATTTTGCGGATGATGAATTTGAAATCGTCTTTTATCCGCTCTCAGAGCGGCTTTTGGCCCTTCCGGGCATCGAGCGCCTGCAGCAGCATTGCTTCGGTGCCTTTGGCTCCATCACCATTTATTTCCGCCTCTTCATCCCCGCACTGTTCCCCCAGTATGACAAGGCCATCTATCTGGATGCCGACCTGGTGGTTCCGGGCGATATTTCCCAGTTGTACCGCGAACGGATGGGTAATAAACTCGTAGGCGCCGTGGCCGATTATTCCATCCAGAAGATTACGCCCTTCATGCAGTATATTGACGACTATGTGGGCGTTGACCATCGAAATTATGTCAATTCCGGTGTACTTTTACTCAATTGCAAGCGCCTGCGTGAGGAAAATTTGGCTGGCCGATTCCTGGATTGGGTGGAAAAATATGGGCTGGAAACCGTAGCTCCCGACCAGGACTACCTGAACGCCCTCTGCTGGGGCGGCATCCATTATCTGGACCCCAACTGGAACACGATGCCTTCCGAGTGCGTCCCCGAAATGGAGAGCCCGGAGATCATTCACTACAACCTCTCGGCCAAGCCCTGGCTCAATGAATATGCCCCCCAGGAAGAATACTTCTGGCATTATGCGGCTGGCTCTGGCTATTTTGATGAAATCCTGGCCCGCAAGAAGGCTTTCCTGCTGAATCCCGAGGCTGTCCGCCATTACCGGGGTGCGATCCGCAAGCTGATCCGTATGGCTGCCCGCCTCACGCGCAGCGAACGCTCCTTCCGGAGCATCATCACCACCCGTCAGGAACTCCGCTTATGCTCTTAGTGACACCTGGCCGGGAGCAGGCCATCGAAAATATCCGCCGCGCGGTGGCCGAAGGACGCTTCAATGACAAGACCGAGCCCTTCGACCCCCAGTGGGATCCCGAGGCCCTTAAGGCCAATATCCTGCGCTATGTGGAGAAGCTGCCCACGTGGGGATTTAAGCTCAAAAACCGCGTGGCGCGGGCCATCGTCGATGCCTGGATCCGCAAATGGAGCGACGGCATCAACCAGATTGAGGGAATGGAAAAGCTGGAGGCGCTGCACGGCCCTGCCTTCCTCACCAGCAACCACTTCAACCCCTTCGACAATGGCATTCACCGGACCCTGGCCCGTCAGGCTGGGCGGGGGCATCTGGTGGCCATCAGTCAGGGCACCAACTTCGTGATGCCCGGGGTGAACGGTTTCGTCCTGCGCAATATCGACGTCATTCCCCTGATCCAGGAGCCCTCGTATATGAACGGCGCCTTCCGGCAATTGATGCAAAGCCACTTGGACGCCAACCACCTTATTTTAATATACCCCGAGCAGGAAATGTGGTTCAACTATCGCAAACCGCGTCCGCAAAAGCGCGGGGCCTTCCTCTTCGCCGCCCAATACGGGGTGCCGGTGGTCCCCACCTTCGTGGAGCTA
>CACYHZ010000092.1 GCA_902774345.1 uncultured Bacteroidia bacterium
TTTTGCGCCATAGAGTGAACGGGACTGGGTACGTCCATCCACGCCGGCGGTATCCAAAGCTCCTCTAAGGATGTGGTAACGAACACCCGGAAGGTCCTTTACACGACCGCCGCGAACCAGCACGATGCTGTGTTCCTGCAGGTTGTGACCTTCGCCCGGGATGTAGGCATTGACCTCTTTGGCGTTGGAAAGGCGAACACGGGCCACTTTACGCATAGCGGAGTTCGGCTTTTTAGGGGTCGTCGTGTAAACACGAAGACATACGCCACGCTTCTGAGGGCAAGCATCCAACGCACGAGACTTGCTCTTCACTTCGAGTGCCTCGCGTCCTTTACGGACAAGTTGTTGAATTGTAGGCATAAATGTTTGTTAATAAATAAATTATAGTTACAGCCCATTTCACGGCTCTTATGTATCCGCAAAATGGGCTGCAAAGATAAGAAAAATATTTTAATTAACAAAGTTATCCACAGGCATTACAGGGCTAACTTGGTCGATTTCAATCCCTGAGCACGGACGGAGACCGTCACGGCGCCCGGTCCGGTGCGGCGGACGATGGCCGAAGCCTTGCCGTGGAAAGCAGGCAGGGCGCTGCTGGAGAAGGAAACGTGCGAGGTAGGGTCGCCGGCATCCGTGGCCAGGATCACCGCCGGGCCCTTCACGCTGAATTCCACCAGATTGTCCGCATCCGGGACCAGCTCTCCGGCCTTGTCCAGCACGTCCACGGCCACGTAAGTCAGGTCTTCGCCGGCAAAATCGACGGAAGCGCTGAGCTTGGCCGCCTTACCGGCCGTACGCACCTGCGTGCGCGCCCATTCCGCGCCGTCCTTATAGGTAATCACCGACAGCGTCCCCGGCACATACACTACCTCGGGCCAGACGAAACGGTAGCCCTGGCGCCGCTGGCGGCCTTGCGAAACGCCGTTCACAAAGAGCTCGGCTTCATCGGCCGAAGAATACACGTGCACGGGCGTCACCTGCCCTTCGCGGCCGGGCCAGGTCCAGTGCGGCAGGATATGGGCCATCCGCACCTCAGGCGCCCAGCGGGCCTGGTACAGCCAGAAACGGTCCTTGGGGAAGCCGGCCAGGTCGATGATGCCGAAGTACGAGCTGCGGCTGGGCAGCGGCACGTCGCTGATGGTCTGGCCCCAGCTTTCCACCATCTTGCGGTAGGCCTCCTTCTCTTCCTCCGAATGGAAGTTGGTGAACACCGAAGGGTCCATATTGAAAGGCGTGGGTTCGCCCAGATAGTCGTAACCGGTCCATACAAACTCGCCGGCGCACTCGGGAACGATATCCTCGAACTGCCATTCATAGTCCGGCTTCGAGGCCCATCCCGGGGCATACAGGTCGTAGGAACTCACCTGGAAAGGCGGCTCCATGGTCCAACCCTTCCCCTTATCCTCTTCTACGGGGAAACGGTAATATCCGCGCGTAGAGATACAGGACGAAGTCTCCGAGCCCAGCACAGGCTGGCCGGGATGGCGCTCCACAAATTCCTGATACAGATGCGGTTTGTAGTTGAAGCCATAGACATCCAGGGTACCGGCATAGTCCGTAAAGGCAGCCCCGGGGTTGTCGTTTCCGGCCGTGGTCAGGCGGGTAGGATCCTCGCGGTGGCAGATGTCGGTCAGTCGCTGGGGAATCCACCAGCGGCTGCTGTCCCCCTGTTCCCCGCATTCGTTGCCGATGCTCCACAGGATCACCGACGGATGGTTGCGGTCCCGGTGGATCAGGGCCACCAGGTCTTTTTCGGCCCACTCCTCAAAGAGGGAGGCATAGCCGTTTTCCTTCTTGGGCCAGGTCCAGGTGTCGGTGAGTTCGTCCATCACCAGGAAACCCATGCGGTCGCACAGGTCCAGCAGTTCCGGCGCCGGCGGATTGTGGCTGCAGCGGATGGCATTGCAGCCCATCCGTTTCAGCATCTGGAGGCGGCGGACCCAGGCGTCTTCGTTCCAGACCGGATGCCGAAGGGCGTTTCATACGTGTCGATGGTACCGTCCTCGGCCGTCACCACCGTGCGGGCGATGTACAGCTGGGGCTGCTCCGGGCTCCAGAGACGCGGGTTCTCCACTTCGAAGTCCTGCTCCACCACGCGGCCGGGGTAGATCTGGGCCACGCTGCGGGTCTGGGCCACCACGTGTTCCACCAGCACACCGTCCTTCACCGGATCCCGGTACAGGATGCGCGTGTCGATGCAGGCCACCTGCGGGCGGTCGGTTTTCACCGTCACTTTCTGGTACACGGTGGCACTGCCTTCCCGGACTTTGGTGAAAATATACGTACCCCAGTGGGCCACGGAGGTCTTTTCCGTGCAGGTGAGCCAAACATTGCGGTAAATGCCGCCGCCGGGATACCAGCGGGAACTTTCGGGCTTGTTGTCCAGCCGGATTTCAATCTCGTTCTCCCCTTCCCGCAGGAACGGGTTCAGTTCCACCGCCCAGGAGGCATAGCCGTAAGGCCAGCCGCCGGCTTCGGCCCCATTCACATAGACTTTGGCATTGGAGAAAGCCCCGTCCACCTCCAGCCGGAGGTCCTTGGACAGGTCCTCGGCGCTCACGTTCAGTTGTTTACGATAGGACGCCTTTCCCCACCAGGCCAGTTTTCCCGTTTCGCCGGGATTCTCCTGCAGGAACGGCTGCTCTACGCCCCAGTCGTGGGGAAGGTCCAGCACCCGGGCCTCTCCGTCCTTGACAAAGGTCCAACCAGCATTCCAAAGTTGCCGGCCCGCCGGCTGCGCGGCGGCCGTCATAGCCATCAACAAGGCTAATGTCGATACAATAATCTGTCTCATAAGCATAGTATGCGAATATACGGATTTTTTTTGTATCTTTGGGTGACATCACAACCCATTCGTTATGAAAAGATTGCTCACCCTCCTTGCCATGACGCTCTGTCTGGCGGCATCGGCCCAGAAAAACGCCCCGAAAAAGGTGACGGAGGCCAATTACGAGCAGGCAGCCCGCTTCTCCACCAAAAAAGTGCGCAGCCTGGTCTATTCCACCCGGATCCGCCCCAATTGGTTTGCCGGCAGCGATAAGTTCTGGTAC
>CACYHZ010000093.1 GCA_902774345.1 uncultured Bacteroidia bacterium
CTTCGAAGGCGGCGTGGAGTTTTTTGTTATCGACCCCCAGGCACACGATGGCCTTGACTTTTTCCCGCACCAGGTCGGCCAGGACGCTGTAGTCGTTTCCCTTGTCGGTGCCGCCGGCAATCCACACAACGGGTTTGCGCTGGCATTCCAGGGCGTACCAGGCCGAGTCCACGTTGGTGGCCTTGGAATCGTTGATATACAGCACGTCGCGGATGCTCAAAACGGGCTCCAGCCGGTGTTCGATGGCTTGGAAGGACGACAGGGACTTCCGGATCACATCGTTGTCGATGCCCGCCGCCTTCGCTGCCAGGGCCGCCGCCATGGAGTTGTACACGTTGTGCCGTCCGCCGAGCGCGAGCTCCTGCAGGTACAGGTCGCATTCCTCCTCCTGGTAGCGCACCACCATCTTCTCGTCCTTGACAAAGGCGCCTTCTTTCAACTCCACGCCTTCCTTCTGGGTGAACGGGAGCATTTTGGCCTGGATGATGATCTTGTTCAGGTGGTCGATGGTGATGGCGTCGTCCGAATCAAAAATGAAGCAGTCTTCCTTGCGGAGGTTGCGGGTGATGCGGAATTTGGCCTTCACGTAGTTTTCCATCTGGTAATCGTAGCGGTCCAGGTGGTCGGGCGTAATGTTGGTGATGATGGCGATATCGGGCCGGAAATCATAGCAGTTGTCCAGCTGGAAGCTGCTGATTTCCAGGACATAATAATCGAAATGTTCCGTGGCTACCTGGTAGGCGTAGCTCTTGCCGATGTTGCCGCCCAGCCCCACGTTCAGGCCTGCGTTCTGCAGCAGGTAGTAGATCAGGGAAGTGGTCGTGGTCTTGCCGTTGCTGCCGGTGATGCAGATTTTCTTCGCGGTGTCGTACCGGCCCGCAAATTCGATCTCGGAAATGATATGCGTACCCTTCTCCTCCAGCTTGCGCACCATCGGGGCCGTGCTGGGGATGCCGGGGCTTTTTACAACCTCGTCGGCGTTGAGGATGAGTTCCTCGGTATGCTGTCCTTGCTCGAAGGGAATCTCCCATTTGCGCAGTTCGTCCGCATATTTCGGATCGATGGTTCCCTTATCGGACAGGAACACGTCGAAGCCTTTCACCTTTGCGAGCACGGCGGCTCCCACGCCGCTTTCCGCTCCTCCCAAAACTACGATTCTTGACATTGTATCGATCTATCTTTCAAATAATTATCTAACTTTCAACAGGGCCAGGGTCGCGACGGCCAGCAAAATGCCCACAATCCAGAAACGGGCCACGATCTTCGCTTCGTGATGCGGGGGGACGGGTTTGGAAATGAGCACCTTGCCCGGGACCTGCTTCTTGTCCTGGTAGTGGTGATGGAGCGGGGTCATGCTCCAGATGCGGGCGCCTTCGCCGGTTTTGCGTTTGGTCCACCGGAAATAGGTCCGCTGCATCAGTACGCTCAGGCTTTCCATCAGGAAAATGCCGCACAGCAGCGGGAGCAGCAGTTCCTTGCGGATGAGCACGGCGCTCACGCCGATGATACCGCCGATGGTGAGGCTGCCCGTATCGCCCATGAATACCTGGGCGGGGTAGGAGTTGTACCAGAGGAAGCCGATCAGCGCGCCCACGAAGGCACTCATGAAGATGGCAATCTCTCCCGAGCCCGGTATGTACATGATATTGAGGTAGTCCGAGTCGATGAGGTTGCCGCCCAGCCAGGCCAGCACGCCGATGACCACGCCTACGATGGCTGAGGTTCCCGCCGCGAGGCCGTCCAGGCCGTCGGTGAGGTTGGTGCCGTTGGAACAGGCGGTGATGACGAACACGATCATCAGCACGTAGATCATCCATTTGGTGTACCAGTTCCATTTGCCTTTCAGGGGCGAAAGCCATTTGTAATCAAATTCATGGTCCTTGACGAAGGGGATGGTGGTCTTGGTGCTCTTGACCTCCTCTTCGGGAATGGCCACCTTTTCCCGGACGACGATGTCGTCGCTGGTCCAGACGGTGAGCCCGATGACCAGGCCCAACAGGATCTGGGCAAGCAGCTTGCCGTGTTCGCTCATTCCTTCCTTGTTGTGCTTGAACACCTTGATATAGTCGTCGGTGAAGCCCAGCGCTCCGCACCAAAGGGTGCTGAGCAGGAGCAGGAGCACATATACATTGGTGAGGTCGCAGAAGAGCAGCACAGCCGTAAGGATGGACAGGATGATGATCACGCCGCCCATGGTGGGGGTGCCTTTCTTCTCAATCTGGCCCTGGAGACCCAGGTCGCGGACTGTCTCGCCAATCTGTTTGCGCTGGAGCAGGGCAATGATTTTCTTGCCCACGAGCAGCGAGAACAACATGGCGGTGGCGCTGGCCAGGAACGCCCTGAAGGACAAATAGTTCATCAACCCCTGTCCGGGGATGTCATATTCTTTCAGCAGTTGGAACAGGTGGTATATCATAGCGTTTCAAATACTTCTTTTACAATTTCCCTTTCGTCAAAATGCCGTTTTTCGGTGCCGATGATCTGATAGGTTTCGTGTCCTTTCCCGGCGAGCAGGATGCTGGAGCCTTCGGGAGAGAGCAGCAGGGCGGTACGGATGGCCTCGCGGCGGTCGGCGATAAACACGGCCTTTGCCAGACCGGCGGGGCTGAATCCGGCTTTGATATCGTCCAGGATATCTTCGGTGCGCTCCGTGCGGCTGTTGTCGGAGGTGACGAAGATGCGGTCGGCGTATTTTTCGGCTACCTGCGCCATCTCCGGGCGTTTGGTCTTGTCCCGGTCGCCCCCGCAGCCGAACAGGCACACCAGGTTCTTTTTCGGGGCGATGTCGCGCAGGGTCTTCAGCACGTTGTCCAGGGCGTCGGGCGTATGGGCGTAATCGATGATGACGCTTAAGCCACGCGGACCGGACAGGTTCTCCAGACGGCCTTTGGCGGGAGTCAGCCGGCTCAGGGCCACCAGCACCTCGTCGGGTTTCGCACCCACTTCCAGGGCGGCCGAGTAG
>CACYHZ010000094.1 GCA_902774345.1 uncultured Bacteroidia bacterium
GGGCAATGACCGCTATAAGGGCTATGTGAAGCTGGCTCCCGGAGTGGATCCGAATACGCTCACTGATGCCATCCGCAAGATGCAGGAGGCGCATCAGCCGCTGGAGCAGATTGAGGCCCAGGGCATCAGCTTGCGGTACTTCCTCAGTCCGTTCAGCACCATGCATACTTCCTCTCCTGAGGTAAAGACGCAGGTGATTCTGCTGTCGATTGTAGCCGCCCTGCTGATTCTTATCAGCCTCCTGAACTACATCCTCATCGTAATCTCCTCCATGGTGAAGCGGTCCAAGGAAGTGGGCGTACGAAAGTGCTATGGCGCGGAAGGGAAGCATATCTACGGAATGCTGACGAAGGAGGCTCTGCTGCATATCGTTCTTTCCTTAGTCATAGCCGCGATAATCATCTTTGCCGGCAGGGGCATTGTGGAGAACCTGCTGGGCGTGCCGTTCCAGACGCTGCTGGTGCCTCAGAGTATCATGGCCATCGCGGCGGTACTGGTCTTCGTGCTGGTCATCTCCATTGTTGTTCCTGCAGAGTTGTATCAGCGGATTCCGGTGTATGCCGCGCTGAAGAATTATACGGAGAATTCCCGCCGTTGGAAACTCGGCCTGTTGGGAGTCCAGGTGCTTATCAACGTGTTCTTGGTTGTGATGATGATTATCATCGGCCGGCAGTACCAGAAGGTGTCCAATGCCGATACTGGTTATGACTACAAGAACCTGTACTACTTCGATCTGTTCGACGGTGACCGTCAGGCGCAGACCCGGGCCGTGGAAACGCTCCGGCGCCTTCCGGAGGTGACAGGCGTAGCAGCCACCTATAACCTGCCGTATCTGGGCTCCAACGGAGACAATGTTTCCCTGCCCGATGATGACCGTGAACTGTTCAATATTGCCGACCAGTACGACTGCTCACCTGAATTCTATGACCTGCTGGACATACGGTTTGTTGAAGGCCGGGCACCAAGGGATTCCAGCGAAGTGGTTGTGGATGAGAAGTTTGTCCAAAAGATGGCCGAGTTCACAGACTGGAGCAACGGGGCCGTTGGCAAGCAGGTGTTCATTACCGGACACGGCAAGAATGGCATGATGGATAAGGGTTATTTCACCATTTCCGGCGTGTATAAGAGCTATCTCATCGGCAATCTGCAGGGTGTGGACGAACGTCCGAGTGCACTGTTCTATGGCGAGATTGGCTCGATGTCTTCCTGGATGCCGCATACCCTGTTCAAGGTTCGGCCGGATGCGCTGGAGAAAGTGCG
Organism: uncultured Bacteroidia bacterium; assembly: GCA_902774345.1. Classification (GTDB taxonomy): domain Bacteria; phylum Bacteroidota; class Bacteroidia; order Bacteroidales; family UBA932; genus Cryptobacteroides. The sequence continues at coordinate 1,261 of CACYHZ010000094.1, forward strand.
CGGAGCTTTGAACGAGGCGTTGCCTGATAAGGAAATCAACATTGTTTCTTACGCCGAGGAAATGCGTGCCGCCTATGCCGATAGCAAGAAAATGCGCAATACGATGGCTCTGGGGGCCGTGTTCTCGCTGCTGATTGCGCTGCTGGGCCTGATCGGTTTCATCCGCGACGAGAGCCTGCGGAGGTCAAAGGAAATGGCCGTGCGCAAGATCAACGGCGCTACTACCAAGGACATACTGAGCGTCTTCGCGAAGGACATCATGAAACTGTCCGCAGTGATGGCCGTCATCGCCTGCGTGGCCGCCTACTTTGTGGCCCATAAGTGGCTGGAGCAGTTTGCCGAAAAGGTGTCGCTGAATCCGCTCTACTTCATTGGAGGTGCAGCCCTGGTGCTGCTGATTGTGCTGGGCGTGGTGATGCTGAACTGTCTCCGCATTGCCCGGGCAAATCCTGTAGAATCGCTGAAAAACGAATAGTCAATCTTTATCTATGGTCTGTTGGAAGCCAATCTTTCGCTGCGGCTCACGCTTCTTCTCCTCCATGCGGGCCGCGAGGTTCTCCTCCTCCTGCATGGCCAGAAGGTCCACTTTGGCCCGCAGTTCCTTTACTTCAGCAGATACGGTAGATGCCATTAGTAAATACTCTCTTACTTTAACAAAAGCGCGAAGTATTGAAATATTCGCTGCAATAGCAATATCGCTATGCAGAACGGAAGACAACATGGCTATCCCTTCCTCCGTAAAGGCTAGTGGCGGAGTACGCCGACCTCCCCAACTTGAGGTCACAATTTGTGACTTCAAGTTTGCAAACTCCTTATTATCAAGCTGGAACATAAAGTCCTCCGGAAACCTTTTGATATTACGTCTTACCGCCTGGTTCAAGACTTTGGTCTCCACTTGGTACAACCTTGCCAGATCAGCATCCAGCATCACTTTCTGCCCACGAATCTCATAAATCAGATTTTGGACGATCATCAAATCTTCACTCATATCAATCAATCTTTAGTCCGTCACAAATATAAGCAATAAGAGATTCCCGGTCAAGCCGGGAATGACGAAAAAAGAAGCAGAATGAAAAGTTACCTGAAATTCCTGTCCCGCAATAAGTTATACACCGCCATTGAGGCGGTGGGGCTGGCCGTGAGTCTGGCGTTCGTGATTCTAATTGGAAGTTACGTGGTACAGCAGTATGATGTGGCTCACGAGTCGCCGCAGTGGAAGCGCACCTTCGTGCTGGGAACCGACGAGTTCCTGGGGCTGACCTATTGGGACAAAGAAGAACTGGAGATGAATATCCCGGAGGTCCAGGCGGCAACCCGCGTCGCCATGCTGTGGCAGCCGCTTATCCGCGAAGGTGACCAGCTCCTCCAGTGCGCCGGCATGGAGGCCGATGCCGACTTCTTCAAGGTGTTCCCGGAGTATCGTCTG
>CACYHZ010000095.1 GCA_902774345.1 uncultured Bacteroidia bacterium
AGATGGAGAAATCTCTGGGTCATTACTATGCGGTTACAATACAAAGATACATTTTTCCCTATGTGCGTGACACACGTACACAAAAAAAGTAAGAAAAAAATGCCATAACTGACTGAAAATCAATTATGGCGACCCTTCAATTTGTAAGTGGTATGTAAAGCTAATGCTCCATTTTGGCTGGGCTTTTCCCGAACGAAAGGGCCACCGAACCCAGCAAAATCAGCAGCAGTGCCAGGGAAGTCCAGCGGGAAACGGCGGCGCCGACGCGGTAACTGTCGGGCAGGAAATACATCTCCACCCGGTGTTTCCCGGCCGGCAGCAGGGCAGCGCGGAAGGTCCAGTCGGCCCGCAGCAGGTCGATGGGCTGCCCGTCCACACTGGCGTGCCAGCCATCGGGATAGGCGATCTCGCTGAATACCGCCAGGCGGTCCGTAGCCGTTTCATATTCGTACACCAGCCGGTTGGGGGCGTAGGAAATCAAGTCGATGGTTTCGTCCTCAACGAGGGAGGGCGGGAAGTTCAAGGGAGTGGTCACGACAGCTTCCTGGCGCAGGTCCACGGCCCCCAGCAGGGCGATTTCCTCGTCCGGGTTCTCCGCAATGACAATGCTGTCCACGAACCAGGCGGGACCCAGGGCGTAGGGATTCTCCAGCGGCGGATACGCTTCATTCAGAATAATGTAGCGCGTATTCAGGGCATTCAGGACGGGCGTGCCCGTTTCCAGATAGCCCTCCACGTCTTCCAGGGTCTCAGCGGAATTCAGCTGTTTGTACAGGCCATTGATTTCGTCCGTCAAGTAATGCTCGATCAGATCCTGGTAGCGCTGCAACTTGGCCGGAGAATAGCCGCCCACGCTCTTGTGGTGATAGGAGGGAACGGAGGAATTGAACACGTTCACCGACGCGGTACTGCAGGTCTTCATCCGCCTTGATCAGCTGGTCCACAGGCCTTTCGACGAAGGTTTTGTTGAAATCCTTGGGCGTAGTGAAGTGGCTGGCATTCAGGTAGCGGTGCCCCACCACAAACAGGTTCAGGGCACTCAGAAGGCCGATGGCCAGCGCCGCCATCCCCTTGCGTCCGAAGCCCTTCTGGGCCGTTTCCTTGCCCGAGAATGACCATAGCAGCAAAGCAGCAGAAGCCAGAATCAGCAGCAGGGCCATCAGGGCGTCTTTCCGGAACAGGGCTATGCGGTCCACCATCAGGGCATCTACAAGGACATCCTGCATCTGGTCATCGGCCCCGCCGGTAAAGGTGCCGAAGAGGGTGGGCACCAGCCAGCACAGCAGACTGAAGCCGCCCGTGATGCCCAGCGCCCACCAGAAGGCCTTGAGGAAGTCCTTTCGGGCATACTGCCCCCGGGCAATCCCGTCCAGCGTCACGAAGCCCAGCACCGGCAGGGTAACCTGCAGGACCACCAGCGCCATAGACACCGTCCGGAATTTATTGTATAAAGGTAAATACTTGAAGCACAGTGCTGTAAACGCCATGAAATGATTGCCTACTGCCATCAGCACGGCGATAACAGTGGCCGCCAGCAGCCACCATTTCTCCCGGCCCTTGAACAAGAACAGGCCCAGGATGAAGAGGAAAATGGTGATGGCACCCATGTACATGGGACCGGCGGTAAAGGGCTGCGGGCCCCAGTAAAGCGGCAGGTTCCGGGCTGTTTCCTTCAGGTTTTTCTGGCCGGCGCTGCGCAGCAGGCGGATGGTTTCGGACTTCTCCGGATCCACGGCTCCGTTGGAGGAGCCGCCGTTGAAATCGGGAATCATCAGGTTGGGCAGTTCTTCCCAACCGTAGCTCCAGGCCGTGGCATATTCCAGGTCCAGGCCGCCGGATTCGGCGCCGCTGCCCGAAAGTTCCGAGCCGCCGCGCATCGTGTTAGGCGTGTATTTGGCCAGCGGCAATAGCTTGTTCACATTGGTGGCCACGCCGGCAAGGCCCAGTACCAGCAAGAGGGCCGATGCCACCAGGAACGGCTTCCACTCCTTGCTCCGGATGGTATGAATCAGTTCCACCAGGGCATACAGCAGTACAATAATAGCCAGGTAATAAGTAATTTGCTGGTGATTGGCCTTCACCTGGAAACTCAGCATCAGCCCGAACAATGCCGCCCCCAGCAGGGGCTTGCGGCTGCGATAGGTATAAACCAACGCCGCCAGGACCCAGGGCATCAGGGCGATGGCCTGCATCTTGGTGTTGTGGCCTACTTGGATAATCTGAAAATTGTAGCTGCAGAAAGCGATGGCAACGGCACCGCAAATGGCTATAGGCCAGGAGATTCCCAGCGCCAGCATCAGCAGGAAGGCGCCCAACAGGGCCAC